>DATFFO010000065.1:0-12906 GCA_035250025.1 Acidimicrobiia bacterium | reverse complement strand
CCGGCCGACCCGGCCGTGCTGTCGACCTGCCAGAGCATCCTCGACGAGGGCGCCGACGTCATGCTGCCGGTCGGTGGGGCCATCAACCTGCCCTGCGGCACCGAGATCCAACAGCGCGGCCTCGAGGCTGCCCTGATCGGTGTCGACCAGGATGCCTTCCTGGCCGCTCCCGAGGAGTATCAGGACCTGTGGCTGACGACCATCGAGAAGGGCATCGCCATCCAGGTGACGCGGTCGCTCCAGGAGCACGCCGAGGGCAACTGGAGCCCGGGTGGTGAGGTCGGCAACCTGGCCAACGACGGTGTGGGACTCTCCGAGTTCCACTCGTGGGCCGACCGGGTACCCGAGGAGCTCGCCGCCGAGGTCGAGCAAGTCCTGGCGGACGTCGAGTCGGGCACCATCACGTGGGAGAAGTTCCCCGTCAGCTGACCTGACGACGAACCAGTAACGAGAAGGCCCCCGGTGATCTCCACCGGGGGCCTTCTCATTTGTCCCCCACGTGGGGACAAAGCTCCGCTGAGGCGGACGAGTTCCTTCTAAGGTAAGCCGCCAACAAGCGGCGGACATGGAGGATCGTTGACCCTCGAGCTGCAGGGCATAACCAAGACATTCCCTGGGGTGGTGGCTAACGACGATGTGTCCCTTGCGGTGGGAGAGGGCGAGGTCGTCGCCCTCCTCGGCGAAAACGGCGCCGGCAAGTCGACCCTCATGAATGTCCTCTACGGGCTGTACAAGCCCGACAAGGGAACCGTCGCCATCGACGGGGAGGAGATCGAGCTCAACTCGTCGCGTGATGCCATCGCCGCCGGGATCGGAATGGTCCACCAGCATTTCATGCTCGTACCGGTTTTCACGGTCGCCGAGAACGTCATCCTCGGCCAGGAGCCCGCCGGACCCATGGGCGTCATCAAACAGGAGTCGGCCCACCAGATCGTCAGCGAGATCTCCGAGCGATACGGTCTCCGCGTCGACCCCGAAGCCGTGATCGAAGACCTCCCGGTCGGCCTCCAGCAACGAGTCGAGATCATCAAGGTGCTCAATCGTGAGGCGCGGTACGTAATTTTCGACGAGCCCACCGCCGTCCTCACCCCCCAGGAGGTCGAGGAGTTCTTCAAAATCCTGCGGGGCCTCCAGGAGGACGGCAAGGGGATCATCTTCATCACCCACAAGCTGGGCGAGGCCCTGGAGGTGGCCGACCGGATCGCCGTTATGCGGGCGGGCAAGAAGGTGGCCGAGGTGTCGCCCGGGGAAACCAACGAGGAGGCCCTGGCCGAGCTGATGGTGGGTCGACCGGTCGAACTCGTGGTGCCCAAGGACGCTTCCTCGCCGGGCGACACGGTGCTCGAAGTCAAAGACGTGGTCGTGCTCGACGATCGCGGCCATCGCGCCGTCAACGGGGTCAGCTTCGAAGTCAGGGCGGGTGAGATCGTCGGGATCGCCGGTGTCCAGGGCAATGGCCAGACCGAGTTGATCGAGGGGATCACGGGCCTGCGGCCGACCCTGGGAGGGACGGTCATGTTGCAGGGCACGGACGTCACCGACTACTCGCCGCGTCATCTCCACAACGCCGGTATCTCCCACATCCCCGAGGACCGCCAGGAGAGCGGACTCGTGCTCGGCTTCACGGTGGCCGAGAACATGGTTCTCGACTCGTACTACGAGGCGCCGTTCTCGAGGGGCATCATCATGAACTGGGGTGCGGTGGAGGAGACGGCCGAACGCCTCGTCGAGCAGTACGACGTTCGCACCCCGGGCGTGAATGTTCCGGTCTCCAACCTCTCAGGCGGCAACCAGCAGAAGGTGATCGTGGCCCGCGAATTTGACCGCGAAGTGGCACTGGTCGTGGCCTCGCAACCGACGCGGGGGATCGACGTCGGCTCGATCGAGTACATCCACAGCCAGATCGTCGCCAAGCGCGACGCCGGGGCGGCGGTGCTGGTCGTCTCGTCGGAACTCGAGGAGGTGACGGCCCTGGCCGACCGGGTGCTGGTGCTCTATCACGGCCGCATCGCAGGCGAATTCGCCCCTGACGCCGACATCACGGACATAGGCCTCGCCATGCTGGGGTCGGCGGCGTCATGACCCAGGCGCCACCGGCTCCCGAGGCCACCCCGCCCCCTCCGCCGCCGCCATCGGCCATGGACACCGCCGCCGGAGTCGGTTCGTCGCTCCTTCGGTCCCTGGTGATGCCCGCCCTGGCCCTGGTGGTAGCCCTGGTCATCGGTGCCATCATCATCGCCTTCAGCGACGTCAACAACGTGCCCCTCCTGTTCGAGGACCCCGGGGCGGCGTTGTCGGCGATGGCCCGGGAAGTCGTCGCCGCCTACAAGGCATTGTTCGTGGGCGCCGTCGGCTCGGTCTACGCCATCTCGGAGACGCTCTTCGCAGCCACCCCGTTGATCCTGGCGAGCCTCGGTGTCGCCCTCGGATTCCGGGCCGGCCTCTTCAACATCGGTGCCCAGGGCCAGATGTTGATCGGCGCCATGAGCGCGGTCTGGGTGGGGATCTACGTCGATCTGCCCACACCACTGCACGTGCTCCTCGCCATCCTGGCCGGGTTGATCGGCGGGATGGTGTGGGGCGGGATCGCAGGGTTGCTCAAGGCCCGCACCGGGGCCCACGAGGTCATCACCACCATCATGTTCAACTTCATCGCCCTCTACCTCGTCCAGTGGCTGCTCAGCATCCCGCTCTTCCAGGAGGCGGGGCGCAACAACCCGGTATCGACTGCCATCCGCCCCACCGCCCAGTTGAGCCCCATCTTCGGCGGCTCGTACCGGGTGACTTTGGGCTTCGCCATCGCCCTCGTCGCCGTCTTCTTCGTCTACTGGCTGCTCTACCGGTCGTCGTGGGGCTTCGAGTTCCGCGCCATCGGGTTGAACCCGCAGGCCGGGGCCTATGCCGGGATGGGCGTGGCCACCGCCGTCACGCTGGCCATGGCCATCGCCGGGGGGCTGGCGGGCGTGGCTGGAGCCAACCAGGTGATGGGCCTCGCTCCCTACAAGGCGACCACGGCTCTGGCCGGCTCGGTCGGCTTCGATGCCATCACCGTGGCGCTGCTCGGCCGGTCCCATCCGATCGGGGTCCTGTGGGCGGCGCTCCTGTTCGGAGCCCTCAAGGCCGGGGGCCGTCAGATGCAGGGAGCCGCCCAGATACCGCTCGATCTCGTCGTGGTTCTCCAGGCCTTGATCGTGATTTTCGTGGCCGCTCCGGCCCTGGTGCGGGCCATCTTCCGCATGAAGGGCGTGGCCGAGAAGCCCGCCCAGATGACGAAAGGATGGGGAGCGTGACGGCGACAGCCACCCAAGCGCCCACCGACGTTCCCGCTCTTACACGGGCTACCCCCGAGGCCCGGCGGGCCACGATCATCGGATGCGTCCTCATCGCCCTGGCCGTGGTCGTGTTCTGGGTGTTTGGTCTCGGGGCCGAGTCCGGCGCCACCGCCACGTTCAATCTCAGCCTCCCCAACGACACGTTCACCGGGCTGCAGTGGGCGTTCAACGCCCGCGTCGTGGCGATGATCATTGCTTTCATCCTGGCCGCCCTCGGTGCCCAGCGTCTCCGTCGGGCTCAACTCAAGTGGACGAACGTCATCCTCGGGTTCGGCTTGATGCTGTTCGTCGTGGCCTTCCTCGGGTGGGCGGCCGCCGGGAGCTCTTTCAGCATGGTGGGGATGCTGCGGTCGACTGTGATCGCCTCGATCGTGATCACTCTCGGCGCCCTCACGGGACTGATGTGCGAGCGCGCCGGCGTGGTGAACATCGGCATCGAGGGCCAGCTACTCACCGCCGCCTTCGTGGCGACGATCCTCTCCAGCGCCTTCGGGACATGGGCCGGCGTCCTGGGGGCGATGGCGGTCGGCGGCCTCCTCGGCTGGGTACTGGCGTGGTTGGCGATCCGGTTCCAGGTCGACCAGATCATCGCCGGGGTGGTAATCAACATCTTTGCCCTCGGCCTCACCTCCTTCCTGGCCAGCCGCGTCCTCTCCGAGGCCCAGGACCTCAACGCCCCCGCCCGAATCTCCAGCATCCGCATCCCGCTCCTCGCCGACATCCCGGTGCTCGGGCCGATGTTCTTCGATCACACGTTCTTCATCTACGTCACCCTGATCCTGGTTGGCGTGCTCCACTTTGCCCTCTTCCGCACCCGCTGGGGCCTGCGGGCCCGGTCGGTAGGCGAGCACCCCAAGGCTGCCGACACCCTGGGCATCGACGTCTACCGGGTGCGCTATCGCAACGTCATACTCGGCGGCCTCATCGCCGGGTTCGGCGGCGCGTTCCTGGCACTGGCCCAGATCGCCCGCTTCGAGGAGGACATGACCGGCGGCATCGGGTTCATCGGCCTCGCCGCCCTCATCTTCGGGCGCTGGATGCCCTTCGGGTGCCTGGCCGCCGGCCTCGTCTTCGGGTTCTCGGGGGCGCTGGCGCAAAAGGTCGCCATCCTGGGCACCGGCATCCCGTCAGAGTTCATGCTCATGCTCCCGTACCTCGCCACGGTCATCGTCGTGGCCGGTGTGGTAGGCCGCGCCCGAGCTCCCGCCGCTGACGGCCAGCCCTACATCAAAGGCTGAACCCGCCTTCGGCGGGTCCAACCTTTCAGGTTCTAGGTTCTAGGTTTCAGGTTCTAGATACCTAAAACTCATCACCAAGAACCTAGAACATCCTGCACGGATCACGGCGCCGAAGTCGACGTGGCGCCCCCGCCGGTGGTTTCGGTGGTCGTGCTCGGTCCGCCTGTTCCCGTCGTCGGGGTGGCGGGGCGGCCGATGACCTGGATCTCGTCGATGGCCAGTTCTGTGAAGACGTTGTCTTCGACGATCTCGGCGTTCCAGGCGCTATCGACGGTCATCGTCACCTGGTTGGTGTTCGTCGAGGCGAACTCGATCTCCTGGACCCCCGGCAGATTCTGGAGGTCAGCCTGGACGTCGCTGAAGGAGTCGTCGGCCGAAATCGTCAGCGCCCGAGCCCGGTAGTTGCGCCGGAACCGAGTGTCGTCGTTGGTGATGTTGCGCCAATCGATCCTCGTGATGGCCACGGCCGTGCGGAACCGGATCGTGATGGTCAGGGTCTCCCCGCTATCGACATGATCCGGCCAATTGATCTGATACAAGGCCTCGGAACCCGAGATGAGGTTCTCGCAGACGAACGAGCCGATCCCCTCGACGCTGCAGGTGACGTCGAGCGGCTCGAGGATTCCCACTTCAACCGGGACCCCGGTTGTCGACGTGCTCTCCGCCACGGGGACCGTGGTCGTAGACGGGTCGTCGCCCCCGAAGACCTGGAAGAGAAGGGCGATGAGGATCACACCGAGCAGGAGGCCCCCGATGGCGATGACGGCACGGACCCCGGCCGTGGCCTGGACCGCCGGACGGGGGGCCGCCGGGAGCGGCCCCTGTGAGAGCCGTGCCCCGCACTCCTCGCAGTGCCGGTTGGTGGCGACATTCTCGAAGCCGCAGGAGGGACAGACGACCTGGGCGGGCCGGCGCGGGGAAGGAGACTCCGAAGGGGGAGGCGTCTCGCCCAGCTCGAAGTATTCGTAGTCGGCGTCCGCTTCAGGTTCGTCCTGGTACCCGAGAAATGTGCCGCACGTGGGGCAAAACTGCTCGTCGCCATTGACGGTGGCGCCGCATTCATGGCAAACGTGCCTGGCCACATTCCTCCTTCCGGGGTCGCGCGTCGGCAATCGTACGAGGGGCAATCGTACGAGGGGCAATCGTATGCAATTGATTGCCGGCCCGCCCGGTATTGTGCCACGCCTTGATCCATTCACAGATAATCACGGCGGAGCCCTGGACTCCCGCCTCGGTGCTCGCCGGCCTCGCCCTGGTGGCCGTAATCGCGGGGATCGTGGTCTGGCGAATCCTCCACTCCGACGACTGACCCCCTGGTTTCTTGTCGGCGAGTGGCGATACGATCGCCGTTCATGACGTTCCGATGTGACAACTGTGGCCATGTCTCGTCGAAGTGGATGGGCTTCTGCCCCCAATGCTTCATCCAGGAGCCGCTGGCCGAGGATCGCTCCGCCGCTCCTACCCGGCGGGGAAAGAACCCTCCCGCTGCCACCGTTGACCTGATCGACGTCCGGGCTGACGCCATCTCCCGCACCAAATCGGGAATCGGCGAGTTCGATCGCGTGGTCGGTGGCGGCTTCGTGGCGGGATCGGTGTGCCTGCTCGGCGGAGAACCCGGCGTAGGCAAATCGACCCTGCTCCTCCAGGTGGCGGCGCGCCTCGCCGGCGACGGACGCACGGTCCTGATGGTCTCGGCCGAGGAGTCCGCCCAGCAAGTGGCATTGCGAGCCGAGCGGCTGGCAATAACGGGTCCCGGGATCACCCTCGTCTCCGACGACGATGTCGACCGGGTGCTCGCCACCGCCGCCGCAATCCGGCCGGACCTCATCGTGATCGACTCGATCCAGACCGTCGGGGTCGACGACGTCCCCGGCGGGCCGGGTGGAGTCGGCCAGGTCCGGGAGAGTGCGGCGCGACTGATCCGGTTCGCCAAGGACCAGGGCATCGCCACGGTCCTGGTGGGCCATGTCACCAAGGACGGTGGCATCGCCGGACCCAAGTTGCTCGAACACATGGTCGACGTCGTGCTCTACCTGGAAGGTGATCCCGACCGCGGCCTGCGGGCGCTGCGTTGCCTCAAGAACCGGTTCGGGGCCACCCACGTCGTGGGCCTGTTCGAGATGACCGGCGAGGGAATGGGCGAGGTCGACGACCCCTCGAAGGCGTTCCTGTCGGAATGGGAGTCCAACGTCCCCGGGACGATCGCCTTCCCGGCCGTGGAGGGCCGTCGCTCGGTCCTCGTCGAGATCCAGGCACTCACCAATCCCACCCAGAATCCGCAGCCCCGGCGCTCCGTGCGTGGCGTCGAGGCGGCCCGTGTTCATCAGATCCTGGCTGTCCTCACCCGTCACGGCCGGGTCGCCACCTCGGGACAGGATGTCTACGTCAACGTCGTCGGTGGATGGCGCATCACCGAGCCCGGCTGCGACCTCCCCATCGCGCTGGCCGTGGCGTCTTCGGTCCTCGATGTCCCGCTGGGGGCGATGGCGGCATGGGGCGAGATCGGTCTCGCCGGCGAGGTGAGACAGGTGCCATACGAGGCTCGGCGGAGAGAGGAGGCGGCCCGCATCGGTCTCGAGAACGTCATCGCCCCCAGCGGCCGCCGCGGGCTGCGTCTCGACACCGCCATGCTGCTGGCCGGGATCGTGCGGTGAGAACGCTTTAGGTGCGGGGTCCCGTGACTGGTCTGACCTGATAGCCTGCGACCCGTGGGCGAAGCCAGTTCGATCTTCGAGATTCTCGAGCGACTCGCACCCGGCACCCCCATGCGTCAGGCCTTGGAGCGCATCATCCAGATGGGTAAGGGTGGCTTGATCGTCATGGGAGCCGGCGCCGAGGTCGACGACGCCAGCTCTGGCGGGTTCGGCTTGACCGGGGCCTGGTTCACTCCCGCCCGGCTGTCGGAGCTGGCGAAGATGGACGGGGGGATTGTGGTTGACGACCGGTGGGAGCGGATCCTCGCCGCCAATGTCCATTTCGTGCCCGACGGCACCATCCCCACCGACGAGACCGGCTCCCGGCACCGCACGGCGGAGCGAATGGCAATCCAGACCAAGAAGCCCGTCGTCGCTGTGAGCGAAGGCCGCAAGATCGCCACGCTGTACTACGACGGGCAGAAGGTCCAGCTCGATCGGCCGACCGAGGTCGCCGCCCGGGTAAACCAGGACCTCCAGACGCTCGACCGCCTCCGCCGCCGTCTGGACGATGCCGAGAGCCGACTGACGATGCTGGAGGTGACCCGCCTGGCCACCTACCGTCCCGTCGTCACCCTCCTCCAAAGGTCCGAGCTCGTCCGGCGAGTCGGGGTCTCGATCGAGCAGGAGGCCATCACCCTCGGTGATGAAGGCGGGCTGATGTGGGTCCAATTGGCCGACATGGTGCGCGGTGTCGAGCACATCCGCACCGTCACCCTGCTCGACTACGTGCGGCCCCGCCGCGAGTCGAAACTGACGGCGGCGACGGCGGCGCTCACCGAGCTGTCCGGGGCCGACCTGGAGGATCCGTCCAGGGTGGGGCGAGCGGTGGGCTTCGAAGACCTCGACGAAGCGGCCACGCCCCGTGGCTTCAGGCTGCTGTCGAAGGTCGGACGCCTACCTGACCACGTCCGCGAGGAGTTGGTGCGCCACTTCCGTGGCTTCGACCGCCTGCTGGCTGCCGACCTGGTCGACCTGGAGCAAGTCGAGGGGATTGGTTCGGCCCGGGCCGTGCAACTGCGGACCCTCTTCGACCGCCTCCTCTCCGCCGCCGAGCTGTGGGACCCCGACATCGATTGAGTCGGGCACCGACGGCCGCGCTTTCCGCACAATGGCCCCCGCCCGGTACAATCCCGGGTTCTACATGACGAGCAAGACGAAGTTTTCGGTGGGCGACAAAGTTGTGCACCCCCAACACGGGGCCGCCACGATCGCTCGCAAGCACAAGCAGGAGTTCAACGGGGAGAAGCGGGACTACTACGTCCTCGACATCGCCACCGAGCAGCTCACGGTGATGGTCCCCATCGACGGCATGGAGGACCTGATCCGGCCGGTGATCACCAAGACCGCCGCCCGCAATGTTCTCAAGTCGCTGAAGGACGAGCCGGAGGAAGCCGGGTCCAACTGGAGCCGGTGGTACAAGGTCCTCAACGAGAAGATGACCTCGGGCGACATCTTCCAGGTGGCGGAGGTCGTGCGTGACCTGTCCTATGCCCAGCAGACCAAGGGCATCAGCCCCGCCCTCAAGCGGATGCTGTCCAAGGCCCGGGTCACCCTCACGTCCGAGCTGGCATTTTCCCTGCAGATCGACGAGGAAGAGGCGACGCGCAAGCTCGACCGCGCCCTGCCCCTCGTCGAGCAGCCCGAGGACTGACCACCCTCCGTGTATCTCGGCACCGACGTGCGGGTCGGCTGGGGTTACGACGTCCATAGGTTCTCATCTGGTGGTCGCCTGATCCTGGCCGGCGTCGTCGTCGACGAGGAACGGGGTGTCGAGGCCACTTCCGACGGCGACGTTGCCGCCCACGCCGTGGTCGACGCCGTCCTGGGGGCCGCCGGGCTCGGCGACATCGGCGAGCATTTCCCCTCGGACGATCCGCGCTGGGAAGCGGCCGATTCCATGGCCATGGTGCGTCACGCCGCCATGGCCGCCCACGACGCCGGCTGGTACGTGGGCGGCTGCGATGTCACCGTCGTGGCCGAGGCGGTTCGTATCGCCCCCCACCGGGAGGCAATGCGCGCCAACCTCGGCGACCGCCTCGCCGTCATGGAGCTCGAGTCGGTTTCCGTCAAGGCAACGTCCACGGACGGTCTCGGCTTCGTCGGCCGGGAAGAGGGCCTGGCAGCAATAGCCGTGGCCGTCCTCCGCTCCCTGGATTGATGTCAGCCATCCGGCGACCGATAACCGATAACCGAGAAGCGCCCGGCAACGCCCTTCAGTTCACCCGGGATGGCAAACGTACAATGACTCCTTCATGATTCGCATCCATGACACGATGCAACGAGGGCTGGTCGACCTGATACCCCGCCATGAGGGCAAGGTCGGCTTCTACGTGTGCGGGCCGACGGTGCAGAGCAGCCCCCACATCGGGCACGGCCGTTCCGCCGTCGTGTTCGACACCATCCGCCGATATCTGGCCTGGCGCGGTTACGAGGTCACTTTCGTCCGCAACGTGACGGACATCGAGGACAAGATCATCGACAAGGCCGCCGAGGCAGGCGAGGAGGTCCCTGTCTACGCCGCCCGCATCGAGAAGGAGTTCACCGAGGGCTACCGGGGACTGGGCGTGTTAGATCCCGACGTCGAGCCCCGGGCGACCGACAACATCCGGGGGATGATCGAAATCATCTCCGTCCTCATCGAGCGTGGCCTCGCCTATCGGGCGGGTGACGACGTCTACTTCTCGGTGCGAGCGGACGAGGACTACGGCCGTCTGTCCGGCCGGCGCATCGACGAGATGCTGGCCGGAACCCGCATCGAGGAGAACGAGGTCAAGCACGACCAACTCGACTTTGCCCTCTGGAAGGGCGCCAAGCCGGGTGAGCCGTGGTGGGATTCGCCCTGGGGTGAGGGTCGTCCCGGGTGGCACATCGAATGCTCGGCCATGGCCTCTCGCTATCTAGGTCCCGACTTCGACATCCACGCCGGGGGTACCGACCTCATTTTTCCCCACCACGAGAACGAGATCGCCCAGTCGGAGTCGGCCACCGGCCAGCGCTTCGCCCGCTACTGGCTCCACAACGGCATGGTCAACCTCGACGGGGCGAAGATGGCCAAGTCGACGGGCAACGTCATCGACCTCAACGTGGCCGTCGACACCTATGGAGGCATGCCCTTGCGCCTCCTCTTCCTGCGCGCCCATTACCGCGCTCCCATCGAGTTCTCCAATGACCTGGTCGAGGCTGCCGCCGAGTCCTACCGGCGTATCCAGCGGCTTCTGGAGAGGGTGGGGCCGACCGAGGCGGAGCCCGACCAGGCGGTATTGGACGCGTTCAGAGCGGCCATGGACGATGACTTCAGCACCCCGGCCGCCCTCGGAGTCGTGTTCGACTCCGTTCGCGACGCCAATCGGGCTCTCGACGAGGACGGCGAGGTCGCCAGCCTGGTAGCTGCTCTACAGGTGATGCTGGAGGTGCTGGGCCTGGATCAGGCTCACCCCGAGGGCGAAGGATTCGACCTCGGAGCTGTCAAGGCCGTGGCCGCCGCCTTCCAGGTGGACGCCGACGCCGACGTCGAACAGGTCGTGACCGACCTCTTGAGCGCCCGCGCCCGCGCCCGTTCCGAGGGCGACTTCACCACTGCCGACCGGATCCGGGACCGGCTCGCCGATATCGGAATCGTGGTGGAGGACACGCCCGATGGGGCGCGCTGGCTTCGGGGATAGGGTCGAGGGGCTTCACGCCGTGGCCGCCGCGGCTGGCGGTGGCCGGGTAACGACGCTCCATGTGGAGACTTCGCGGTTGTCCAAGGCCGAGATAGCCGACCTCGTTGAGTCGGTCCGACAAGCAGGCGGCTCCGTCCGGCAGGTCGATGACGTCCGCAACCTGGCTGCGACCACCGCTCCTCAAGGAGTGGTCGCCGAGTGCCGGCCGATCCCGGTGTCATCGTTGAAGGCGGTGGTGGCTACGTCGGAGCCCGCTGCCGTCATCGTCGTAGACCGGGTCGTCGACCCCCACAACCTGGGGGCAATCGTCCGCTCGGCGGTGGCAGCCGGCATCACCGGCTTCGTGATGTCCGACCGCCGGGCCGCCCCGCTCGGGGGAGCCGCGTTCAAAGCCGCCGCCGGCGCTCTCGAGCACGCCACCGTCTCGCTCGTCAGTTCGATCGCCGAGGCCGTGTCCCGCCTCAAGCGCCTCGGTCTGTGGACGGTTGGTCTCGATGCCGGCGCCGACCGCTCCCTCTTCGGCCTCGACCTCCTGGCCGAGCCGGTGGCGGTGGTCATAGGCGGTGAGGGCGGGGGTCTCAGCCGCCTGGTCGCCGATCGTCTCGACGTCACCGTCTCCATCCCCATGGCCGGACCGACAGAGTCCCTTAACGCCTCGGTGGCCGCTTCGCTTGCCTCCTTCGAGCTGCTTCGGGCGCGTTCCTTTCAGTCCTAGCACGGGACCCCGCTCATGAGGTCAGGTTGTGACTGTCCTCGACGCCTGGGTGATCTCCGAGTTCATTGTGGGAAATTCCCGGGCGACTTTTGGCGCGGTGAGTGTCTTTTGTCATACCCCAGCGATAGGTTGCGGTCATGGAAGGCAGGGATTGGACCCCCGATGAGATCGAGAGCGAGTTGGTCCGCCTCGAAGCGATGGTGGCCCGGATCCGGGCGGTCCAGGCCCGCCTGATCGACGAGGCCGACCGCTTCCGTCTGCCTTTCCAGGACGGTGCCCGGTCCCTGGTGGACTGGGTTTCGGCCCGTCTCGACGTGACTTCTTCCACGGCCTCCGATCTGGTGAGGCTCTCTCGTTGTCACGACACGTCAGACATGGACGACCGCCAGGTCACCTTCGACCGGGCCGTCCTGCGCCGCAAACTGGCCGACACCGGCGCCTCGGAAGAGGCGATGGAGGCGTCGGACCGGTTCGACCTGGCCGGCCTGCGCCGGTTCGTGGCTCAGCACCGGCGGGTCGGGAGAGCCGACGAACGCCAGGCCCATGAGGAACGCCGGTTGGTGTTCGAAGAGAGCCTCGACGGTGAGACCACCCGGTTCTGGGGGCGCCTGGCCGGCACCGACGGCGCCGTCGTCCGAGAAGCCCTGTCGCGGCTGGGTGACACGATTCCCCGTGACACCGCCCCCACCCGGGCCCAGCGCACCGCCGACGCCCTCGTCATGTTGTGCCAGGGTGAAGCCGACCCCGCAGGCGGCGGGGTGGCGGCGGTCGTCACCGTCGATGCCCGCCTCGCTGCCGCCACCGACGGCGAAGCCGGAGTGGCGGTCATGTCCGGGCCCCGGGTCGGACCCCAGGCACTCGAAGAGATCCTCTGTTCGGGCACCATCGAAGTCGTCGGCATCGCTGCAGACGGCACCCCGCTGGGTATCGGGCGCCGTTCCGGCAAGATCCCACCCCGGCTCCGCCGCTACGTCCTCGCCCGGGACGGCGGCTGCACCGTCGACGGCTGCACCTCCCGCTACCGCCTGGAAGTCCACCACCGCCTCCCCTACCCCCACGGCCCCACGGACCCCGACAACCTGACGACGCTGTGCTGGCACCATCTCACGTCGCCGTCCACGGCCGCGGCTACCGACTCGACCCCCAATCCCCACCCGGACGGATCCGCCTCCTCCCACCCGTCCAAAACTCCCCACCGATCGCCGCCTGACAGGCCTCAGCCGGTATTGCGCATCCCGGCGGCGATCCCATTGACCGTCAACA
>DATFFO010000064.1:0-16623 GCA_035250025.1 Acidimicrobiia bacterium | reverse complement strand
TCGGGGCCGACCTGGCGGATGGCGGCGTCGACTACCTCCCCGACCGTCGCCCCCTCGACTTCGAGTCGAGAGCTCCCCGCCAGTTCTCGGAGGCGGGCGAAGAGTCTCAGCGTTGCCATCACGAGCGAGCGTACCGGGTTTGTCATCTCCGGGCCACGGGGGCGTATCCCGGTTATCGCCGTTCCCGTAGCCTGGGCGGTCGATGAGTGCCCCACCACCCATAGTCGCAGTCGACATCCCCGAAGTCGGGGACGAGAGGCTGAAGTCCTGGGCCAAAGTCGTCGACTCCGTGGACGAGACCAAGAGCTCGGGCTGGGCCTTCGTGGGGCCGTTCATCGCCACCGGAGGGATCCAGGACGTGGCGGCCGGGTCGGTTGTCCTCGTCTACGGGGAGAGAGGATCCCGGGCCAACCCCCGACCGGTGGCGACCGTCTACACCGTCAATGCCGACGCCACCCTCAGCCATGAGGCGGAGGCCACGGGCAAGGCGTGGGCACGCACGTTGCGCGATCAGGTGGCAGAACTGCTGGCCAACGAGTTGCGCCCTTCGGCGATGTTGCCCGACCTCAGCCGGGTTCCCGACGAGGTCCTGATGGCGGAGGTGCGGCGCCGCGGCCTGGCGTAGCCCATCTATCTGGCGAGTCCTATCTAGGTTGTCCACCATGCGACACATTCAGGTTCCCGAGCACGGGGACGCCGGCGTCCTGGAACTTGTGGAGTCCAATCCCCCGACCTCTACTCCCGGAAGGCTGCTGGTCGAAGTCGGGGCGGCCGGCGTGAACTTCATCGACACCTATCACCGGACGGGTCTCTACAAGATCGATCTCCCGATGACGCTCGGGATGGAGGGGGCGGGTCGGGTTGTCGACGTCGGCGAGGGGGCGGAGGACTTCGAGGTCGGCGATGTGGTGGCGTGGGCCGACGTCTCCGGCAGTTATGCCGAGCTGGCCTCCGTTCCGGCCGAGCGGGCGGTGAAGGTCCCCGACTCGGTCGCCACCGAGGTCGCCGCCGCTGTCATGCTCCAGGGCCTCACCGCTCAATATCTGGCGACCTCGACGTTCCCGCTCCAGGACGGGCACCGGTGCCTGGTCCATGCCGGAGCGGGCGGGGTGGGACGCCTGCTGATCCAGATGGCCAAGGAGGTCGGGGCCGAGGTCTTCACGACCGTCGGGTCACCCGAAAAGGAGGACCTCGCCGCCTCGGCCGGGGCCGACCACGTCATCCGCTATCGCGAAATCCCGTTCGAGGAGGCGGTGGTGGCCATCGCCGGAGAGCGGCCCCTGGACGTCGTCTACGACGGGGTCGGCGCCGCCACCTTCGACGCCGGCCTCAAGCTGCTCCGTCCCAGGGGGATGATGGTGACCTTCGGCAATGCTTCCGGTGCCGTGAGCCCGGTGGCGCCACTCACGTTGAGCACCAATGGCTCGCTCTTCATGACCCGCCCGACCCTGGGCGACTACATCCGGGTGCGCAGCGAGCTCGAGGCACGCAGCGCCGACCTGTTCGCCCGGATCACCGAGGGCTCGCTCGACGTGCACATCGGCCTGAGCCTCCCGCTGGCGGAGGCGGCCGATGCCCACCGGGCGTTGGAGGGGCGGATGACCACCGGCAAGGTGCTACTGACGCCCTGATGCTCGTCCCGGAGAGTTTTGTCCTTCTGGGGAAGGTCGCCTAGACCAGGAACCACTCCGTTACCGGGCCACCCTCGCCGATATGGAGGCGGAGAGGTCCTGCCTCCACAGCCTCGAAGAGGAAGCGGCCGTGCTCGTCGACATCCGAGTCGACCAGGGTGCCATCCGGGCGCTCGAGCCTGACCACATCCAGCTGGGCGCCGGTGACCATCCCCTCGAGGTCGCCGCCGATGACGTCGACCTCGACCTCGACGTCGCCGGAGAAGAAGCGGAGTAGGCGTTCGGCCGTGCCCGAGGAACGGACCCCGGTCAGCTCGTCGACCGCAGAGTCGAAGCTGAGAGAGAGGAGCTCGGCATCGATCGTGCGCCAGGTGAATACGGCGCGGGCATCGTCGCTGAGCTCGGCCGGAACTGCCTGGTTCATGGCCAAGGCAGCGCCCAGCAGCTCCAGCAGGCGGTCGTCGTCACGCTCGGTCATGATGTCACCTCGTCTCCATGAGTCTGCGCAGGCGCTCCAGGCAGCGCCCTCTCGTCGGACCGATCGCCCCGATCGGCCGACCGGTGATCCGTGAGATCGTCTCGTAGTCGAGGGGAGGGTCGGCGATCAGCAGCCGGATCAGCTCCTGGCAGGCGTCGGAGAGCTGACCGAACGCCTCCAGCGCCTCGAACTGCTCGTCGGAGTCGATCAGTCTCTCCGCCGGGGACGGCGAGGAGGTGTCCTCGAAGTCGTACTCGAACTCCACAGGCACCATCCGTCGCCGAGCCTTCGAAACCCGGATGGACTCGTGCCGGGCCGTGGTCGCCAGCCACGAGCCCACGGCATCGGGCGACCGGATCTTGTCGAGGTTCTCCACGAAGCGCAGCCAGACCGTCTGGGACACATCGCGGCTCGTCGCATCGTCGAGACGGAAACCACGGATGACCGACCACACCAACCGGTCGAACCGATCGACCAAATCGTTCCACGCCTCCTGGTCTCCCTGTGAGGCGCGCTCCATCAACTCGGCAACGCTCGACATCGGGGCGAACTCTAGGGAGATAGACCTCTCCGAAGATGCGGGGCCGGGCTATTGGGGCGTCGCTGGCTGTGCCTTTCACGCTTGACCAGAGGGGGCCGGCGGCGGCCAGATACGACTATCCGGCCGCCAGGATGGGCGCCGCCACTTCCCCTTCCCCTGTCACCTCGACGGAGGCGCCCTCGAAGACACTGGAGATCTCGGCAACGGCGTCACGGTCGCTGGTGGACACGATGAGGACAGGGACCTCGATCTCGTCGATGCGGTCGGCGGCCACCGAAGCCACCGGGCTCGCCCGTCGGGCCCGGATCGAGGCCGCCGTATCGGGGACCGTCACCGCCTTGCGGAAGGCGGCGAGGACGGTGGGATCGGCGCAGTCAGCAGGCCCCGGGCACGTCTCGACAAAGATGTCCTCGGCCGCCGAGGCGCCGCCCTCCCGGTTGTAGGCGACGGCTTGACCCACACCGAACGGAAGGGCCTCCATGGTCTTCCATCCGCTAGCGTCGATACTCAGCGAGGGCACGTCGACGAGGACCAGTCCGTCGATCGCCTCCGGCTCGATGACGGCCAGGTCGGCCGCCACCGTGCCCCCCCAGCCGACGCCCACGACCTGCACCCGGGCAAGGCCTTCCTGGGCGATATAGGCGGCCAGCGTCTCGGCCTGGCCTATCGACGAGTAGATCCGGCCGGGGGAGGACGGACGGCCGCTCAGCCCGAAGCCGACGAGGTCGGGGACCACGACCCGACGACCGCCCTCGGCCAGCGACTCGGCGAGAGGGACGACGAGAGCGCCACCCGCCATGTTGTCGTCGTGGATCACCAGCGTCACGTCGTTGCCCTGGCCGATCGTCTGGACGTGGATGACGGCGCCGTCGACGGAGACATGCTCGCCAGGAGCATCGACGAGCGGGTTGGTGCGCTCGACGACCGGCACTTGCTGATTCGTGGCGGTCACCCAGACGACGCCGGCGAAGATAACCAGCAGCACGATGAGGCCGACGAAACGCCCCACCAGGTTGGCGGTGGCGTGCGGTGGCTTGGGAGGGGCACGGAGTGTCACTGGGTTTGACTCGGTGCCAGGCAGGCTACCCGCTGGAACCCGTCCTACCAGGGCGCTCCTGCCTGAGATCCGGGCCGGCCCATCGAAGACACAGCCTCTACATTGACGGCATGGCCGCCCCCGCCCCGATCGATGTCGTCATGGTCGGGGCCGGGCAGCGAGGACACCACGTCTACGGTCGCTGGCTTCTCGAAAATCCGCGCCGAGCCCGGGCCGTGGCGGTGGTCGAACCGGACCCGATCAGGCGCGGCATCTTCGGCGACGCCCACCGCATCCCTTCCCGACACCGATTCCCATCCATCGACGCCTGGATGGCGAAGGGGCGGGTAGCCGAGGCCTGCATCGTGGCTACTCCCGACCGCGCCCACGAACAGCCTGCCGCGGCCGCCCTCGTCGCCGGCTACGAGGTCCTCGTGGAGAAGCCAATGGGGCACGATCTGCCCGCCGTCCTCGCCCTGGTCGAATCTGCCGGCAAGTCGGCGGGATCACTCCACGTCGCCCATGTCCTTCGGTACGCCCCGCTGTTCCGGGCACTCCACGAGACCGTGGCTTCGGGCGTGCTCGGCGACATCGTGTCGGTCACCCATTCCGAGAACCTGTGGGCTTTCCACATGGCCCACTCGTTCGTGCGCGGCAACTGGTCGCGCACCACAGAGGCGACGCCGATGATCGTGCAGAAGACCTGCCATGACTTCGACATCTTGAGCTGGAACCTGGACTCGCCGGTGGCGAAGTTGTCGTCGTTCGGATCCTTGCTCCACTTCCGACCCGAGAACGCACCGGAGGGCGCCACGGCTCGTTGTGGCGACGGATGCCCCGTCGCCGACTGCCCGTTCGACGGGCGCCGGGTCTACCTCGATCCTGCGGTCACCGGCTGGCCGGTGGAGGCCATCGCCTCCGACCTCTCGATGGAGGGAAGACGCCGGGCCCTGGCCGAGGGGCCCTACGGGGTGTGCGTCTACCGGGCCGGTTCCGACGTGGTGGACCATCAGACCGTGAGCATGCAACTTGAGAACGGGGCCACGTCGACACTGATCGTCCAGGGCCATTCCGACGTGGAGGAGCGGACGATGCGCTATGACGGCACCCGGGCGACACTGCGCGCCAAGACTTCCGGGGGTGGTCGCATCGAGGTCGCAAGTCACGACGGCGCCGCCTCCGCGGTCGTTGACATGGCAAGGGAGGTGGGGGGCCACGGAGGGGGCGACAGCGGTTTGATGGACGCCTTCATCACGTCGGTGTCGGGACGCGTCCCGGGCGCCACGGACGCCGCCGGGGCATTCGAGTCCCACTTGCTGGCCTTTCTGGCCGAGGAGGCGCGGATCAGCGGCGAGGTGATCGATGTCACCGCCCGCCGGGCTGGGGTCAGCTGACGATGTGGAGTCCGTCGTCGGGCGCCACCGCGTAGGCGGGGCCTCCGGTGGCGGCGAGGGCGGCGGCCACAATCCTGTCGGCGCGCCCGGGGTCGCAGAGGGCGAGGGCGTTGCCCCCGAAACCCGCCCCCGTAAGCCGCGACCCGGAGGCTCCCGCCTCCCGCATCGCCGCCGTCAGCGCATCCAGGCGCGGTGTCGACGCCCCGAAGGCGCCGAGGCTGGCGTGCGAGGCGTCGAGCAACTCGCCCAGCGCACAGGAATCGCCTGCTGTCAGGGCATCCTGGGCAGCATCGACCCGGCCGGCCTCCGCCAGAACATGAACCGCCGACGCCCGCACGGGGAGCGGCACATCGGGGTCGAAACCGGTGGCGGTGAGACGGACGAGGCTGCCGATGTCGACCCCCAGGTCGCGGGCGACCACCCGGGCCGTGGTCGCGATAGGAAGGCGGGCGGCCAGGTCCTGCACGCCGTCTACATCGGCCACCCGACCGAGAACCAGCGGAGCGGGAACCGATAGGCCCGCGGCGCGGGCGAGAAGAGCCGCGGCCACCCGGCAGGAGACCACCGAGCGGTTGTAGGCGAATTGGGCCCCGGCGCCCTTGTGAGCCGGTTCGCCCGAGTAGGCGACGACGACCTGGAGGTCAGGGGGCCACGGCACATTGGTGACTCGGGGCGATCCGTCGAGGGCGAAGTCGATGCGGAGCGCATTCGCCTTCCGGCCGTAAGCGATGACGGTCTGGTCCATGGCGCCCGACTCGACCCCCACCTGCCTCTCCGCCGACGCCGCCGTCCGGACGATTTCGGCGACGCAGGCGGCTGTGGGATCGAGACGACCCTCGAGGCCATACAGGGCGGCGATGAGCGCCATCATCAGGGCGGACGACGAGGCCAGACCACCAGTGGCGGGGAGGTCGCTGGTCACGATGCCGGCGACTCCCCCGGCGTATCCGGTGTGGCGGACGGCGGCGGTCACGTAGCGGTGCCAGCCGACCTCGCCGGGAATCCCGGTGAGCGAGGTCTCCTCGAACGTGGAATGGATCTCCCAGGAGTCGATGGCTGCGCACGCCAGGGTCAGACGGCGATCGATGGCGAAGGGCATGACCGGGAGCAGCGAGTAGTCGGTGTGCTCGCCGATGAGGTTGACCCGCCCCGGGGCCGAGACGACGACATCGGGCGCCCGGCCGAATCGGGAACGGAAGGCGGTTTCGGCCTCGGTCTCGATTCGACTCGACACGCCCGCAGGGTAGGACCGGGACCGGGCCGCTACGGTTGCCGGGTGGACACAGCGGCGATCGTGGTGGCGGTCGGGTTCGGCGCCCTGATGGGCTTCTCGCTCGGCCGCTTCCTCACCGACCTGAGGCCGGTGGTGATCGGACTCCTCTTCGGCCTCGGGTGCGGTGCAGTTATCTGGGTGCTCGGACTGGGAGACGACCCTACGTTCGTGGCCGGTTCGCTCCTGCTGGGATGCGGCGCAGGCCTGGCGGGCCTGGCGCCCCGCCTTTCCCTCAGATCCCCCAGCGGGTGACCATGGCCACCACGGTGAGCAGGAGCAGGATCGTGTCGAGTATCCCGAAGTTCCGGATCGCCGCTTCGGGAGCCAGTGCCCCGGTGGAATCACCCTGGGCCCGCAGTTCGGCGGCCCGTTCGCCCTTCGGCCCGAACACGGTGATCCCCACGATCGTGCCGATGATGACCATCGCCAGCCCCACGGACACGAACCAGTCGGAGAACTGGTAACCGCCGTCGGAGGTCGTAACGAGGAAGATCCCGCTGATGAGCACGAGCACCGCCGCAGGCGGGTAGAGCACCCGTCCCATCGCGACGGTCGTCTTCCACCATTGCGCCGCCGCTTCCCCTCCCGCCTTGACGAAGTGGGGAGTGGCGATGGCCTGGGTGATGTTCGCTCCCAGCCATGTGGCTGCCCCGAGGATGTGAAGGACGAGGAGTGTGTTGCGCATCGGGCGATCCTAGGTCCTAGGTGGCCAGGTCGGTCGGAAGTCGGCAGCCTGCTGGGGCCCTTTAACCTTGCCCGGTGGAGATCGGAGCCAGAAGAGAGACCAAGCGGCCGTGGGGCGCCGCCGACACGGTCTATGAAGAGATCGGGGGCGACGAGATGGTGCGCCGGCTCGCCGACGCCTTCTACGACGGCGTCGAGGCCGACTTCCCCAAGCTGCGGGCGATGCTCCCGGCGACCACTCGGGCGTCGCGCCAGAAGCTGTACGAGTTCCTCAGCGGCTGGATGGGGGGACCGCCGCTGTACTGGGAACGACGGGGGCATCCGGCGCTACGGATGCGCCATTCTCGCTTCCCGATCGATCCCGACGCCGCCCGCCAGTGGTCGGCGTGCATGCGCCGGGCCATCACGGAATGCCGGATTGCAGAACCGGCCGCCGGCTGGCTCGGCGACGAGTTGGCCCGCATCGCCTCCATGCTGCCCAACCGGCCCGGGTGACGATCACGGTGTGAAATAGGGCTGGATCCGCTCGCCGATGCGGTCGGCCAGCTCCTCTGAGTTGGGCCTGCGAAGCTCCTCGAAGCCGATCACGTACCGAAGCACTGCGGCCCCGATGAGGTGGGAGGCGGCGAGCGATACTCGCAGGGCGGCGTCGGGGCCGGGGACCTGACTCGCCACCCGCTGGAGCAGCGCCGCCTCGAAGAACTCCCGGAGCGTTTCTGCCCCCTGCTCGGTCGTGAAGGCCCCGCGCATCATGGCGAGCAGCGTGTCTCGGGTCGCCGGCGCTTCCCAGATCGTGAAGAACAGACGGGCCAGGTTCCTGCCGGCGCCATCGATTCCCTGGGCGAGCACCCGGTCGGCCGCCTCGCTCGGCTTCAGCGGCAATTCGAGAGCCGCCCCGAACAGGTCTTCCTTGGTCCCGAAGTAGTGATGGACAAGGGCAGGATCGACCGACGCCTCCGCCGCGATCCCCCGAATGGTGGCGGCATGGAAACCGCGGGCGGCGAAGGAGGACCGGGCCGCCTCGAGGATCGCCCCCTTCGTATCCTCTCTCCCGGGACGTCGTCCACTCCTCCCCCCGCTCACGTCGCCACCAGGGTGATGAACGCCTCCTCGAGGTTCGCAGGCGTCGTGGCGAGCCGGACCCCGGTCTGGCCGGCGAGAGCCTCCCTCACCCGGGTCTCCTCCGCTCCGGGGACCCGCAGACGACCGCCGCCCGGCAGGGCGACGAGGCCGGCCTCCTCAAGGCGGCCGAGCGCCCCGGCCGTGTCGGGCGCCACCACCTCGACGCTGGAGATGCCCCGGGTCACCTCGGCGACCGTGCCTGCGGTGACCTGCCGCCCCTGCGCCATGAGGATCAGGCGGTCGCATTGCTCGGCTTCGTCCATGTAGTGGGTCGTGACGAGGACGCCGATGCCTCCGTCGGCGGCGGCATGGATGGTGTCCCACAACTCGGCTCGAGCCAGAGGTCCCACCCCGGACGTCGGCTCGTCGAGCACCAACAGGTCCGGCTGGTGACAGGTAGCGGCGGCGAAGGCCACCCGCCGGCGCCATCCCATGGGAAGCTCGGCCACGATCACATCGGCCACGGTCGCCAGGTCGGGGGAGTCGGCCTGCGCCACCCCGTGCACCCGGGAGGCGAACCGCAGGTTCTCGGCCACGCTCAGGTCGTCGTACAGGCCGAGACCCTGGGGCATGTAGCCGAGGCGCCGGCGCGCCTGTCGTCCGGGACTGCCTCCGAACAGGGTGATGGTGCCGAAGGTGGGGGCGATCAACCCGAGCACCATGCGGATGAGGGTCGTCTTGCCGGCGCCGTTGGCGCCGAGCAGTCCGACGATCTCTCCGGGCATGACTTCGAGATCGATGCCGTCGACGGCCGTGAAGTCGTCGAAGCGGCGTCCCACGCCGGCCGCCGAGACCAGGGCGTTCATCTGCCCTCCCTCCGACGGATGGCGGCCGCCGTGACGACGTCCTCGAGGTCGGGAGCGACGAGCGACGAGCCCGGTGGATGGCTCCCGTTGGGCGACCACACCCGCCAGTGGCTCCCGCGGCGCCAGGCATGACCTGTAGGGATCGCCGTCTCCGAAACCGCCATGGTGCCGGCGAATCCGGCACGGATCTCCCCGGCGGTGCCGGCCGCCAGGACGCGACCCTCGTCCAGCACCACCACCTCGTCCGCTCGCTCCGCCTCGTCGAGATACGAGGTCGTAGCCAGCACCGCCGTGCCTTCCGCCGCCGCCCGGGCCAGGAGTCTCCACAGCTCCGCGCGGCTCACAGGGTCCAGGCCGGTGGTGGCCTCGTCCAGGACAGCCAATTCGGGTTCGGGGAGCATCGCCATCGCCACGGCCAGCTTCTGGCGCATGCCTCCGGAGAGTCGACCGGCGAGCCGGCCCGTCGCCGAGGTCAGAGCGGTCACGTCGAGGAGGGCCTCGATGCGGTCGACGCCGGCGCTCCCCATCCGGTGGGCGGAGGCGACGAAAGCCAGGTTTTCGGCCACGGTCAGCTCGGCCCACGTGCCCGCCGCCTCCGGCTGATAGCCGATCCGGCGCCGGTCGGCCGGGCGCCGGACGCGACCGCCGTCGGGACGTCGCAGGCCGACCATCACCCGGGCCGCGGTCGACTTCCCGGCGACGTCGGCGCCGATGAGGACGGTGATGGAGCCCGGGGTCACGTCGAGGTCGACAGTGGCGAGGGCGGTCTCACCGTCTTCGTCGACCGTGACGTCGTCGAGCCCGAATCGGGTCATGCCGCCACCGTCGCTTCGGACACTCCCAGCTCGTGACGGAACCGGAGGACGGCGAGCCCGAAGACGACGACCCCGAGCAGGGCGAGCAGGCCCAGGGGCATCAGGAGCGAGTCGAGCGGGGCTCCCTTGAGCATCACGCCGCGGGCGATCTGATTGAAGTAGGTGAGCGGCAACAGGTACCCCAGCCAGCGCACACCGGCGGCCATCGACTCCAGCGGGAAGATGAGGCCCGAGAGCAGGACCTGGGGCAGCAGGGTCATGATCGCCAGCTGGATGGCCTGGCCCTGGTTCTCTGAGACCGTCGAGATGAGGACCCCGAGCCCGAGGGTGACGAACAGGAAGAGCATCGCCCCCAGGCCGAGCAGCCAAGGCGAGCCGACGAACGGGACGTCGAACACCAGCCAACCCACGAAGAGCACGACGACCAGGTCCACGGTGGCCACGACGAAGTACGGGGCGATCTTGCCCACGAAGATGTCGCGGGGGCGCAGGGGCATCACCGCCAACTGCTCGAGGGTGCCGGCCTGGCGCTCGCGCACCACGCCCAGGCTGGTGACCAGCGAGCCGATGAAGAGCAGGATGAGACCCGCCAGGCCGGGGACGAGGACGGCCGAGGTGTCGAGCTCCGGGTTGAAGAGGATCTCGCTCTTCACAGGCGCACCCTGGACGGCGGCGGCGTTGAAGGCCGCCACGGCCGCCCGCGCCGTGAACAGCTCCGAGCCGTCGACATAGGCGATGGCTCCGCCGTGGTCGGTGGCGAGGACGACGTCGGCCTCGCCCCGCCGCAAGGTGTCGACCGGATCGGTCACCTCCACATCCACAATGGCGAAGGTCTCCGGAAGGCGGCCCGCCACCTCGCCGGCGACCGGCCCGGTCACCGCCGTCTCGATGGCCGAAACGTCAAAGCTGGCGGCGTAGCCGAAGACGATCAGCAGCATCACCGGCATCACGATCATCATCGCCAGCGTCCTCCGGTCCCTCCGGACCTGACGGACTTCCTTGGCAATCATCGCCAGCATTTCGGCTCCTAACTCAACGGTGGATGAATTCTACGATTGGTGAATTCATCTTGTCAACGGATGGACACCTGGTCCGGTTTTCCCGACCCCCCGACGCTGATTACCTTGACGAGACTTCCCGACCCCGGATGCGTGATCGACACGCTCTTTCGGGGCCACTTCCCCCACCGCCGATGTGATTGGCGCCGCTCCCCGGCCAGGGCGCGGCAGGTTCGCGAAAAAAGACCCGCGAATCCGTTGACGGATCACATCTCTGTAATTACATTCAAGTAGTCCACCCCCAAGATGTGGTGTCTGCGGGACACGCGACCACAACATCTTGTGGTTGGGGACAGCGAGGTTCCACGAGCCCGTGCCTCCCGGGCCGAACAGGGACCCGACGACAAGGAAGGATCGTCACGATGACCGCCAAGATGACCGAGGGCCTGCAGATCGAGCGGAGATTCACGGAAGCGGGAGCCGACCCCTACGACCGCTTGGAATGGTCCCGTCGTGACAGCCGGATCACCAATCCCGACGGCTCCGTGGTCTTCGAGATGACCGATGCCGAGATCCCGGCCTCGTGGTCGCAGGTCGCCGCCGACATCATGGTTTCGAAGTACTTCCGCAAGGCAGGAGTTGCCCAGCGCGACGACAACGGCGAGTTGATCCGCGACGAGGCCGGCAAGGTCGTCACCGGGCCGGAGCGCTCCGCCAAGCAGGTCTTCGACCGGCTCGCCACGACCTGGCGGCACTGGGGCGAGAAGGGTGGCTACTTCGCGTCCGCCGACGACGCCCAGACATTCGAGGACGAGCTCAAGTTCATGCTCGCCAGCCAGATGGCGGCCCCCAACAGCCCGCAGTGGTTCAACACCGGCCTGTTCCACCAGTACGGCATCACCGGCCCCGCCCAGGGCTTCTGGTTCGTCGACCCCGAGACGGAACAGCTCACCGCCTCCCCCGACTCCTACAGCCGGCCCTCACCCCACGCCTGCTTCATACTTTCGGTTTCCGACGACCTCGTGAACCCGGGCGGGATCATGGATCTGTGGACCCGCGAGGCGCGCATCTTCAAGTTCGGCTCTGGCGCCGGCTCCAACTTCTCCGCCATCCGGGCCGAGAACGAGATCCTCTCCGGCGGCGGCAAGTCCTCGGGGGTCATGAGCTTCCTCAAGATCGGCGACCGGGCCGCGGGCGCCATCAAGTCGGGAGGCACCACCCGGCGGGCGGCCAAGATGGTCATCCTCAACGTCGACCATCCCGACATCGAGACGTTCGTCGACTGGAAGAAGGTCGAGGAGGAAAAGGCGCGGCTGCTGATCCAGCACGGCGGCTTCCCGGCCGACTTCAACGGCGAGGCCTACGCCACCGTCTCCGGTCAGAACTCCAACAATTCGGTGCGGGTCTCCAACGAGTTCATCGACGCGGTGGTCGCCGATCGCGACTGGGACCTGGTCGAGCGGACCACCGGTGAGGTGCGCAAGACGGTCAAGGCCCGCGACCTGTGGCATCGCATCGCCGACGCCGCCTGGGCGTGCGCCGATCCCGGTCTCCAGTTCGACACCACGATCAACGAGTGGCACACCTCACCGGCGGGCGGGCGCATCAACGCCTCCAATCCATGCTCGGAATACCTCTTCCTCGACGACACCGCCTGCAACCTGGCCAGCCTCAACCTGGTCAAGTTCGAGTTGCCCGACGGCGGTTTCGACATCGACGCCTACCGCCACGCCATCCGGCTGTGGACCATGGTCCTAGAGATCTCGGTCCTGATGGCGCACTTCCCGTCGGCGGAGATCGCCCAGGGCTCCTACGACTACCGCACCCTGGGGCTGGGCTACGCCAACCTCGGTTCGCTGCTCATGCGCCAGGGGATCGCCTACGACTCCGACGAGGGCCGGGCGATCGCCGGGACTCTCACCGCCATCCTCACCGGGCAGGCCTACGCCACCTCGGCGGAGATGGCCAGTGTGGTTGGCCCGTTCCCCCGCTTCGGGGAGAACGCCGATGCGATGCTGCGGGTGATCCGCAACCACCGGCGGGCCGCCTACAACGACCCGGACTACGAGGACGTCTCCCACAAGGTGATGGGCATTCCCGCCGAGCTGGCACCGGCCGACCTGCTCGCCGCCGCCCGCGACTCGTGGGACCAGGCCCTGGAGCTGGGTCGGGAACACGGCTTCCGCAACGCCCAGGCCACTGTTCTCGCCCCGACGGGGACCATCGGTTTGTTGATGGATTGTGACACCACCGGTGTCGAGCCCGACTTCGCCCTGGTGAAGTTCAAGAAGCTGGCCGGAGGCGGTTACTTCAAGATCGCCAACCAGTCCGTGGCCCCGGCCCTGCGTCATCTCGGCTACGGCGAGGGCGAAATCGGCGAGATCGTGACCTCGATCGTCGGCACTTCCTCGCTCGACGACGCCCCCCACGTCAACCGCCAGTCTTTGACCGACAAGGGCTTCACCGCCGAGGAGATCGGCCGCTTCGAAAAGGCCCTGCCCAGCGTCTTCGAACTCCGGCACGCCTTCAACGTCTTCAGCGTGGGCGAGGAGGCTCTGCAGCGGCTCGGCTTCACGGCCGACCAGTACACGAGTTGGGACTTCGACCTGCTGGCGGCGCTCGGGTTCAACCGGGGACAGATCCAGGAGGCCAACGACCACATCTGCGGCCGCCAGACCATCGAGGGTGCTCCCCATCTCAAGGAAGAGCACCTCTCGGTGTTCGACACGGCGAACCGCAACGGCAAGTACGGCGAGCGGTTCATCCACCACACCGGCCACATCCGGATGATGGCTGCGGCCCAGCCCTTCATCTCGGGCGCCATCTCCAAGACCATCAACATGCCCAACGAGGTGACCTCCGAGGACATCGAGGACGCCTACCGGATGAGTTGGGAGCTGGGCCTCAAGGCTATGGCCATCTACCGCGACGGCTCCAAGGCGGCCCAGCCGCTGAACTCGAGCTCGGACGAGGGCCAGTCCGACGAGGAGGACGCCGCCGTCGCCGCCGCCGTCGAGCAGGAGGCCCAGATCCACTGGGGCAACATCCCGGCCGGCCTCTCCCCCACCCAGGCCTATGCCCAGGGAATGAAACCACCCCGGTTCCTGCTCCCCGGCCGCCGCTCGGGTTACAACCAGGAGGCGCGCATCGGCGGGCACAAGGTCTTCGTCCGCACGGGCGAGTACGAGGACGGCACACTGGGCGAGATCTTCATCGACCTGGCAAAGGAGGGCGCCACCCTCAAGGGCATCCTCAGCTGCTTCGCCATCGCCGTGTCGAAGGGACTGCAGTACGGGGTGCCGCTGGAGGAGTTCGTCAACACGTTCACGTTCCAGACGTTCGAGCCGCGGGGCATGGTCGAGGGTCATCCCAATATCAAGATGGCCAACTCGATCATCGACTACGTGTTCCGCTCGCTGGGTGTCGAGTACCTGCACCGCGACGAGCTCGCCCAGGTGCCGCCCAACCGCGACATGGAGCTTCCCGAGCCCCGGTCAGGGCTGGCCGCCGAAGCCGGCTACCAGCTGGAGTTGGACGATGCGGTGGCCGACTCCGATGTCGACGCCGTCACGGCGGCAGCCCGGTTCGCCGACTCCCCGGCCACCTCGGAGGTCCTGCCCAAGCCGGAACCGGTGGGAGCCTTCGTCAAGGCGCTCGACGCCGGCACGGCCAGCATGCAGGCGGCCCTGGGGGAGATGATGGGCGACGCCCCGTTGTGCGACACCTGCGGCCACATCACCGTGCGCAACGGCTCGTGCTACAAGTGCCTCAATTGCGGCAACAGCCTCGGCTGCAGTTGATGGGGAGCCAATAACAAGCCTCCTCGACTGGCGTGCAACGCACTGGGCATAGTGCCGTGCATTGCACGCCGGTTCATGCGAGTGCGGCATCCCATGAAGATGCAGGTGGGATGGATCGCCTGGACGTGGCGCCGCTGGGCGGCAGTCGGACGTCTGCGGGTGACGCCGGAGGCGATGAGGGCTCCGGTGTCGGGATCTGTAACCACGAACTCCCACTTCCCGTCGGCCTGACGCTGGACGATCTGCCGGGCGATATCGGATACGACCGGTCCCCAGCCGGGGATCTCTCCCGCTCGCTCGTCCAGGTCGAGGAGCGTCGTGAGATCGACACGAACCTCAACGGCTCCCCCTCCGGTGACTCCCTCGACGTGGTTGCCCTCGAGAAGGTCCATCAGGATGTCGGCCCGGATCTGGTCGAGAAGGCGACCGTCGCCGCGCATGGTGTCGGCGACACGGTCGAGTCGGTCCCAGATGGCGGCCAGGCGATCGACCGGTAGCTGGCGAGCCCAGAGCTCGGCCGTCCCGTCGGGATTGGATCGCTTCTCAACCCGACGGTCGTCCAGTCCCTCCCGGTAGCGCCCCGAGGCAGCTTCGGGATCGGCCTCCATCCCCAGGCGCCGAAGGCGGGCACCAAGCTGGCCCGTGGTCATCTCCGAGGCATGCTCCAGGCCGGCGCCAGCGACAGACTCGGCCTCGTGAGGGAGCAGATGCCCCGTCTCGTTGATGAAGACCCTCGCCTTGGCAAGGTCGATCGAACCCCGCCGGAGCGCTTCGCCAACAGCCGGCAGCCCGTTGAGGCCGAAGGCGATGTCGAGCTGGTAGTTCGCCGCCGTCCGGGTCAGGGTCAGCCCAGCCCGAAGTTCGTCGGCGATTCCCTCGTCGGGGTCGGAACGCCGATCGGGCTGGGAACCTTCGCCGCCGAAATCGCTGTATGTGAGCTCGACGATGTCGGCAAAGTACTCGGCCTGCTCATAGGCGATCTGGCGGGCGCGGGCCTGCAG
The DNA here is from genome assembly GCA_035250025.1 of Acidimicrobiia bacterium. GTDB lineage: Bacteria > Actinomycetota > Acidimicrobiia > Spongiisociales > ZC4RG35 > DATFFO01. The sequence continues at coordinate 1,044 of DATFFO010000064.1, read as the reverse complement.
GGTCACCATCAGCTCGAAGCCATTCAGGGTTGACCGATCCACCCCGGCCAGAGCCGAGGCCAGGTCCGGGCCCGGAGGCATGGTTTCTATCCCCGGGGGCAGGACATGGCGGTCCTGGCGAGGATCGAGGGGGAAGTCGAGAGCTTCCACTATCTCGAACATGTGTTCGATTTTACCTCTCCTCTGAGACGAAAACTACCCCTATGCGCGGTACGACACTCCAGAAACTCATCTCATGAGACCTTCACGCAACGGCGTTAGATTTGACCGGCATCACGGCCATGAACGAAGCCACCGAGTTGATCCACAGTCAGATGCCCCTGTGCCGCACCCTGGGCATCTCGGCCTCGACCTTCACGCCCGATGAGGTGGCGCTCCATCTCGAATGGGCCCCCGAGCTGTGCACCGCCGGCGGGGTGCTCCACGGCGGAGTGCTGATGGCCATGGCCGATTCCGCGGGCGCGGCGTGCGCATTCCTCGCCCTGCCCCAGGGGGCGACGACATCGACGATCGAGTCGAAGACGAACTTCCTGGGCGCCGTCACCGGCGGGCAGGTCACAGCCATCTCACGACCCCTCCACGTCGGACGCTCGACCATCGTCGTGGAGACAGAGGTCCGCGACGACGCCGACCGACTGGTCGCGAAGACAACGCAGACCCAGGCCATACTGACACCCAATTGACAAAACCAACTCCAGCGCTCGAGATCGCTCCCGTCACGGCCGACCGCTGGTCTGACCTTGTCGAGTTGTTCGAGCGGCCCGGTCCCCGGGGAGCCTGGGCCCGCAGCGGCGCCTGCTACTGTATGTTCTGGCGGCTGGAGCCGCAGGCATACGAGGAGAGCTTCCGCAAGAACTCGATCGATCTCGTTACCGGAGAAGCCAACAAGCGACTCATGGGCGAGATCGTCAGAGGTGGGCGGGTGCCGGGCCTGCTCGCCTACCGGGACGGACGTCCGTGTGGCTGGGTGGCCGTGAGCCCCCGCTCGGAACTCGTGCGCCTCACTCACGTCCCCGGCAATCTCACGACCGATCAGTCGGCCAA
>DATFFO010000063.1:0-2793 GCA_035250025.1 Acidimicrobiia bacterium | reverse complement strand
TAGCGGTTCGCGCGGCCAACGCGTCCCTGTTGTTGGGGGGCTACGCGGTCCAGCGCCCCCCCGGTTCCCCCTCACCCGGCGTGCCACCTACGTCGCCCGCGAGGCCACTACAGCGTCGCCAGGGCGACGTTGCTCAGCGAGGCGCCGTACCACCTGCGCAGCTCGACTTTCCTCTCCAACGCCTCGATCACCGGGCTGGCGAAGTCGAGTTCGTGGAGGCCGGCGGCACTGCCCAGACCGCCCGGACTGAACACGTTCACCTCCATCAGCTTCTCGCCCACAACGTCGAGGCCGACGAGGAACATGCCGTCGTGGACCAGTTTCGGACGGACCATCTCCACCAACGCCAGGAGCGTCTCCGTCATTTTCACCGGCCTGGCCTTGCCGCCGGCATGCATGTTCGAACGGGGATCACCGGTCTCGTTGCGGCGCCGAAAGGCGGCGTACTTCCCCTCGACGACCAGAGGTGCTCCGTTCATGACGAATATCCGGACGTCGCCGTCCTCGGCGCCCTTGAGATACTCCTGGGCAACGACGTAGCCGTCGCGGCTGATCGACTCGATGATCTGGTTGACATTCTGCTGACCGCGTCCGCCGACCACGAACACGCCCTGGCCACCCGAACCCTGGAGCGGCTTGAGCACCGCCCTGCCGCCGTGGTCGTCCACGAACGCCTTGACGTCGCTCGGATCTCGAGAGATGAGCGTGGCAGGCCGCACCTCCTCCGGGAAGTGCTGGAAGTAGGTCTTGTCGATGGCATCGGCCAGGTGACCCGGGTCGTTCACCACGATCACGCCCCGGGCCGCGGCCAACTGGCCGAAGAGGACGCCCGAGTTTTGGGCCCACGGCCTGTCCACCGCATCCTCGGAAGGGTCGTTGCGCAACACGAGTACATCGAGGTCGTCTACCCGGATACGGGCTCGCTCCTGCTCCCGGGACAGGAGATCCTTGCCGAAGCTCTTCAGCGATCGGTACTGCTTGTCGGCGGGACGGCAGGCATGGCCGACCAGAGTGCTGTCAGGGTCCTGGGCAAAGTCACCCACCCCCAATGTCCACACCTCATGGTTCCTACGGGCGGCGGCGAAGGCGAGGCGCGTCGTCGTGTAATAGGGCTGTTCGGTGGCGATGTCGTTGACGACGAATGCGATCTTCATGCGGCGAGCCCTCCAATCTGGCGCACGGTGGTCCCCGACCGCAACTCCTCCAATCGCTGCCGGCTCGTATCCGTGTCGAGGAATCGGGGCCGTAGCGGCGGTGGCGACAGGACACCGCGTTCGAGCAGGTCGCCGATGAGGGCGTCGTCTTCGAGCGTGGTCTTGCCGACGAGCAGCCGCTCGAGCCCAGCCCCGGTTGCCAGGTGCTCACAGAGCCTCGTCAGGCCGCGCAGATATACCGCGTCCTTGGTCATGCCCCCGGCGCGATAGGCGCGCATGGCGGTCGTGAAAGCCGAACGAGGTCCGGCACCCAGTTCTATGAGCCTGTCGACGGTCTCGACGAAGGTGGCCTGTTCACTCCGCAGATGGGCAGCCACCACCCGATGAGCCAGGACATGGAGGCGCGAGACGGGCAGCCCGCCGGACAAGTGCTCGGCCAGGACGCCGAGCGCCTCCTGATTCTCGTCGTACCCCGCCAGACCGGCAGCCAGCAGATGCAAGGGCTGGGCACATCCGTTGGCGTAGGTGAGGACGTGAACGCCCACCTCGTGGTGCAAGAGGTGCTCGACGCGATCGAGAGCGAGGCGGGTGTCGGTCCCGACATAGACGTCCCCGTTCTCAACCATCACGCCGCTCGCTGTGTCGCTCACGATCACCCGGGCCGAGAGCTCGGGGTAGACCGCCCGGTACTCCTCGATCTCGCGGTTGGCGGCGGCGGCGAACTCGTCGGCGGATACCGTCACCCGGTCGGATGGAGTGGCTTCCGGCACCGTGAGCAAGTCCATGGCCAGGTCGAGCGAAGCGGGCTCGACGTGACCGAACAATTCGACCGATGCCAGGAAGAATCGATCGGTGCCACGAGTGGCGATCAGCTCGAGGCGAATCTCGAGCTCTCTCTTCTTGTTCGCCGCCAGGTGGCGTACGACAGGATCGGCTGCCCGCTCCGGATCGACGCATCGGAGACGCTCGGCGATGGGCCTGAGATCGGGCGCCGGCCGGTACTCGAATACGGGTTCCGTGGCGCCCTCGGCGAAGGCCGCCCGTTGCTCGGCCACGTTGACGGGCGTGACGAGCCTGAGGAACGGGATCGAGCCGCAGATCTCAGCCAGTTCGCGGTCGATGGCGAGGTCCTCCCTTGTTACCGACATGCCTGGTGAGCTTTCCACGTCGGATCGACTGACGCGGCCAGGGCGGCGGCGAGAGCCGTCATGGCTTCGGGGTAGACCTCACCGCTCCATTCGTCCAGGAAGGACTTCTTGAACTCGATCGCCAGGGCGCAGGCGGTCTCGCCGTACACGTCGTGGACGAACCCCGCCACGTGCCGGCCGCGGAAGACGACGTTCTCCTCGGCGTCGAGCGGTTTGCCCGAAACCTCCGCGGAGCGCATCGACTCCAGGAAGGCATCGGCAACGGGGCTCCACCGGCGGGGGAGAGAGCCGGTCCCGAGATTGACAAACGGACCGGAGGCCGCTCCTTCTTTGGGGCGGTCGTTGTACGAGTGGACGTCGTAGAGGACGAATCCGCCGTGCCGCTCCAACAGGTCGTCGAGGACCTGGCGGAGTCGGTGGTAGAACTCGGTGTGGAGCCTGCGGGAACGCTCCACGGTCTCGGTGGGGAGGACGCCGCCTCGCCAGAGGTC
>DATFFO010000062.1:0-8292 GCA_035250025.1 Acidimicrobiia bacterium | reverse complement strand
TGGCTCATTTCGTGCTGGACCACCTCCAGCCCGTCGTAGCCGACGATGGTTCCGTCCCGGTCGGGACGGAGGGCGATGATGCCGGCGGAGTAGCGGCGGCTGAGGCGCTGGTCGACTCGCCCCCAGCACACTGCCATTGCCCAATCCTTGTAGATGTCGAACTCGTTGGCGGCGGAGTACAGGTCCCAGGCGCCGACGCCGGGGGGACGGCAGCCGATCTCGGAAAAGCGCAGACCCTTGGGGCCGAAAAACCACTCCATGTGGGTGGCCGAGGTCTCGATCCCGAGCGCCGGGAGGACACGCCGCCCCAGAGCCATGACTTCCCGGTAGCCGGGGGCGGTTTCCACCTCGTTCGTGGTGATGAACTGCGGCGAGATCCAACGGGTCCGCATCGCCTCGAGGACGTTGGGGTAGTAGTGGGAGACGAACTCGTGGGCCACGTCGCCCCCGATGGCGATCGTGTCCCAGAATCCCTCGTGGCCCTCGACGAACTCCTCGACGGCCACGGAGGCGCCGAGGTCGAGACCCAGGGAAGCGATCGTCTCCTCCAGGGCGGCGGCATCGTCGATCTTGACGGTTCCCGAAGCCCCCGCCCCCGACCTCGGCTTGACGATCAGCGGATAGCCGACGGCGGTGGCGAATTCCCGGAGATCCTCGGCCGAGTGGACCGCGGCCGAGGCGGCAGTGGGGATGCCGGCCTCCCGCAGCGTCTCCTTCATCGTCGGCTTGTCCCGGCACAGGAAGGCCGTCCGGGCCGAGGTGCCGGGGATGGCGAGGTGCTGGCGAGCGATGGCGGCGGGTTCGACGTGGGCTTCGACAGTCGCCTCGAGGCGGTCGACCGTGACGACCGCCTCGATCCGGCGGACGGCGTCGACGAGCGAGCCGACGTCGACCACTGACTCGACTTCCTCGTAATGATCCAGCCACCCGGCCACGTCGGGGCCGAGGCTGTGGCGTGGGCGTTCCCCCACGCCGATCACCGACGCCCCGGCCTGTCTGAGGCCGCGGACGAACTGCTTCTGGTTGGCAGGAAAGCTCGGCTCGACGAACACCACGTTCATCTCTCACCTCCGATTTCCATGTAGAGCGCCTCGTATTCCCTGGCCCGCGCTCCCCAAGAATTGTCGACAGCCATGCCGTTCCATTGCAGGCGCTTCCACCCAGTGGAGTCACGCATCGCCTCCAGGGCCTGATTCAGCGCCCACCACACCCCGCCCTCGTCGAAGTTCTCGAAGACGAAGCCGGTCCCGGTTCCGGCGGCGGGTTGCCAATGGTGCACCGTGTCGGCGAGGCCGCCGGTCTTGCGGACGAGGGGCGGTGTCCCATAGGCGAGGCTGTACATCTGGTTCAGGCCCGACGGCTCGTATTGCGAGGGCATCAGGAAGACGTCGGCCCCCGCCTCTATCTGGTGCGCCAGCGGCTCGTCGTAGCCCGAGACGAAGTGAGCCCGGCCGGGGAATCTGTCGGTGAGCCAGCGCAGGCGCCCTTCGATGTCGGGCTCGCCGCTTCCCAGCGCCACGAATCGGGAGTTGGTCGACTCCAGGACGCCCGATATCGGCCAGGGAAGGAGGCCGATCCCCTTCTGGGACACGAGACGGCTGACGACGCCGAAGAGCGGGGCGTGCTCCTCGTAGGGCATGCCGAGCGACTCCAAAAGCTGGCGCTTGTTCCACTCCTTGCGCCACAGGGTCTTCTGGGAGTACTGGTGGGGGATGTGCTGGTCGACGGCGGGATTCCAGACGGTCTCGTCTATGCCGTTGAGGATGCCCACCAGATGGTCGGCGCGGCGGCGCAACAGGCCATCGAGCCCGGCACCGTACGCCGGAGTGAGGATCTCGGTGGCATAGGTCGGGCTGACGGTTGTCAGCATGTCGGCATGGATCAGGCCGGTTTCGAGAAATCCCAGCCACCCCTGGGTCAGGTGCTCCTGGTGGAAGAGGTGGCGATGGCCCAGCAGCCCGAGGTCGCCGAGGGTCCTGGATGGGAACTTGCCCTGGTAGGCGAGATTGTGGATGGTCAGCACTGTGGAAGTGGCGGCAAAACGGCGCTCGCCGGCGTAACGGGTCCCCAGATACAGCGGGATGAGGCCGGTCTGCCAGTCGTTGCAGTGGATGATGTCGGGCGACCAGTCCCCCAATCTGCATAGCTCCAAGGCGGCGACGGAAAGGACGGCGAACCGCAGGCCCTCGTCGGACTCATCGCCGTAGAGGTCACCGCGGTGGTAGAGATCGGGGACGTCGACGAGCGCCACGGGGACCGATTCGAGGTCCAGACGTCCCACGCCGGCGGTGATCTGGCGCCCGCCGAGCTCGAAGGTGATCTGCCCGGCCGGCCGAGGCTGATGGCCGTTGTCGAGGACCCGGTCGTAGAGCGGCATCACCAGCCTCACGTCGTGGCCCAGCGCCGCCAGCGCCCGCGGCAGGGACGCGGCCACGTCAGCCAGGCCGCCGGTCTTGGCGAACGGCGCCACCTCCGAGGCGACGAAGAGGATCTTCACCCGCCGGATTATGGCTGCCGGTCGGCTCCTGCGGCTGCCGGGCCGCCCGGACGACCCCCGGCAAGTAAGTTGGCGCCGTGGCCTACGCCGCCGTCTTCGTCGCCCCCTACCTGTTGCCGACCACGCTGCGATTTCTCGCCGCGGCTGCGGAACTCGACGGAGTGGGCGTGGGACTGATCTCGAACGACCCGCTGGACCGCGTGCCCGCCGACACCGCCCGGCGCCTGGCGGCCCATCGCCAGGTCAGCGACTGCCTCGACCCGGACCAGCTCACGGAGGCTGTGATGTCGATAGGTCCCGTCGACCGCGTGCTGGGCCCGCTCGAGGAGTTGCAGGTGCCAATGTCCGAGGTGCGGAAGAGGTTGGGGATCGAGGGTCTCGGTGTGGAAGCGGCCGCCAACTTCCGCGACAAGCGGCGGATGAAGGATGTCCTCGCCGCTGCCGGCATCCCCTGCGCCCGGCATCGGCTGGTCGACTCAGCCGCCGAGTTGTGGTCGTTCTCGGCCGAGGTCGGCTATCCGCTGGTGCTCAAGCCCCCGGCCGGGTCGGGGAGCCGGTCGACCTACCGCCTCGAATCGGACGAGCAACTGGCGGAGTGGATGCGTTGGAACCCCCTGTCACCGGCCGACCCCGTCCTGGCCGAGGAGTTCATGGTCGGGCGGGAGCACTCGTTCGACTGCGTCTTCCTCCACGGGAGGCCGGTTTTCTGGTCGGTCTCACGCTATTACCCGACTCCCCTGGAAGTGTTGGAGAAGCGCTGGATCCAATGGGCGGTGATCCTGCCCCGCACGCTGGATGGCTACGAGGAGATCGGCCGGGTGGGGCCGGCGGCCATCTCTGCGCTGGGGCTCGAGACCGGCCTGGTGCACATGGAGTGGTTCGCCCGTCCCGACGGCAGCGTCGCCGTGTCCGAGGCCGCCGTCCGCCCTCCCGGAGCCCAGTTCACCACTCTCATCTCCCACGCCCACGACTTCGACCTCTACTCGGCCTGGTCGCGGCTGATGATCCTCGACAGCTTCGATCCGCCCGAGCGGCGTCACGCTGTCGGGGCCGTCTATCTCCGCGGCCAGGGTGAGGGACGGGTCGTGGCCATCGAGGGGCTGGAGGCCGCCCAGGCAGAGGTGGCGGGCATGGTCGTCGACGTGAGGCTGCCGCCGCTGGGGACCCCTCCCTCGCCCCACTACGAGGGAGACGGCCACGTGATCGTCCGCGGCGACAGCACCGAGCAGGTCGAGAGGGCGGTCGACGCCATCCTCGCCCACGTCCGTCTGGTGCTGGGATGACGGCGGCGGCAACCATTCTGCGGGTCGGAACCGTCGCCAAGAGGCGCGAGAACGGCCCCCGGAACGGTTCTGGGGGCGGGAGGTGACGGTCCTGTTTCTCAGCCCCGGGTTCCCGGTGGAGATGAACGACTTCGTACGGGCACTCGCCGAGGCCGGTGCCACCGTCATCGGGATGGGCGACCAGCCGCAAGCGAGCTTGCCGGCCAAGGCCGAGGCGGTGCTGGCGGCCTACGTGCAGGTCGACTTCGACGACGTCGACGGCTGCGTCGACGCGGCCGCCCAGATCGCACAGCGGGTAGGGATCGACCGCGTGGAGAGCCTGTGGGAGCCGCTGATGATGCTGGCGGCGCGGATCCGCCTGCGGTTGGGACTCCCCGGCCTCACCGTCGACCAGACCATTCCCTTCCGCGACAAGGAGCACATGAAGGCGCGGCTCGATGCCGCCGGGATCAGGACGCCCCACCACTATCGAGCCCGCAGCGGGGCGGAGGTCCGGGAGGCGATCGAGCGGATCGGGTTCCCGGCGATCATCAAACCCATCGCCGGGGCGGGGTCGGACCTGACCTTCCGGGTCGACGACGTCGAGGAGTTGTCGACGGTGATCGACGCCGTCGGGTCGGTGGCGGAAGTATCGGTCGAGGAGTTCGTCGACGGCCAGGAATTCACCTTCGACACCATCTGCGCCGACGGCGAGATCCGGTTTTACAACATCTGCTGGTACCGGCCGCGCCCGCTGATCGGCAAGCAGAACGAGTGGATCAGCCAGCAGACGGTGGCTCTGAAGGATCCTGACGTCGACTACCTCGCCTCCGGCCGCCGCATGGGGAGCCAGGTGATCGAGGCGCTGGGGTTCCGCGACGGGTTCACGCACATGGAGTGGTACCTCACTGCTGAGGGCGAGGCGGTGTTCGGCGAGATCGGTGCCCGGCCGCCCGGAGGACGGACGGTGGATGCCATGAACTGGACCGCCGACATCGACCTCTTCCGCTGGTGGGCAGACGCCGTGCTGACAGGAAGCGTGCCCGGCAACCTCGACAGGACGTACAACGCCATCACGATCTTCAAGCGGGCGGTCGGTTCTGGGTCGATCCGGGGCTATGTGGGGCTCGACCATCTCATGGCCGAGTACGGCGAGTGGGTCGTGGCCCTCGACCTCAACCCGGTCGGGTCACAGCGCCGGGATTGGCGGGCCGCCCTCTTGGGCGACGGCATGATCGCCCTCCGTCATCCCGACCTCGAGACCGCCATCCACATGGCAGACCGCTTCGCCTCCGAGTTGACCGTCCTGGCGCAATGACCGACCTTGGGTTCGACTACCGGCTCCGGGCGTCCGGTGAGGTCGTCATCACCCGTCACGGCACGCCGGTGACGACGCTACGGGGCCCCGCGGCCCAGAAGTTTCTCAAGCGAGTCGAGAGCGGCGACCCCCAACAGGTGATGGCCCGCGCCACCGGCAACTACAAGCGCGGCAACGAACCGAAGCGTTGAGTGGTCACCGGTGGTCCTCGACCCCTGGGGGCCGGACTATCGGGGCTCCGACACTGCCACGATGGAGAGCGTGAAAGATCACGTGCTCGAGCTGGTGCGCACCCAGGGGCCGATTCCATTCGACCGCTTCATGGAATTGGCGCTGTATGACTCCGAAGGGGGCTTCTTCAGCGGGTCCGTCTTGCGCTCGCAGAAGGCGGGCGACTTCCTCACCAGTCCCGAGGTCAGCCCTCTGTTCGGCCAGACCCTGGCGGCCTTCGTCGAGGGCGAAATGCACCGCATCGGGGATCCGTTTCAGCTCATCGAGGTCGCCGGGGGATCGGGTTCCTTGCTCCGTCCTCTGCTGGCGGCCCTGCCCATGGAAGCGTGGGCGGTGGAGGCATCTCCCCCCGCCCGGGCCGCCCTGGCGGAGGTGGTGGGTGCCGAGCGGGTAGTGGCCGGTTTCGGAGATCTACCACCGGGCCTGCGCGGTGTCGTGCTGGCCAACGAGCTGGTCGACAACCTGCCGATGGCCATCGGCCAGCGCGTCGACGGCGAGTGGCGCGAGCGATGGGTGGGCGCCGACGGCGAGAGCCTGGTGTTCGTCGACGCCAAGCCCAGAGCGGAGGTACTGGTTTGGCTAGACCGCTTCGCCGGCGAGGTCGAGGACGGCGGATGGGTCGAGGTGCAGATCGAGGCGGGCCGGTGGGTGGAGTCGGCACTTGGGCGCCTGGAGGCGGGAAGCCTGGTAGTCATCGACTACGGAGACACGGCCGAGAACCTCGTGCCCCGCCGTCGCGACGGCACCCTGCGTACTTACCGCGCCCATCATCTCGGGCCCCATCCCCTCGACGAGCCGGGCGCCACCGACATCACCGCCGACGTCAACTTCACCGCCCTCCAGGCCGCGGCCGAGGCCGCCGGAGCCCATACGACGCTGTGGCGCCAGGACGACTTCCTCGCCGAGCACGGGCTGCGCGAATTGATCTCGCAGATGCGCTTCCGGGAGCTCGAACTGGCCCGGGCCGGCGACGAGATGGAGCGGCTCCGGGTGCGGACCAGTCGTACGGAGGCCGAGACGCTGATGCACCCCCGCGGCCTGGGCGACTTCCGGGTGCTGGTGGCCTCCGCACCGTCGGCGACGGTGCCCAGCAATTCGCTTCGGCGGTCGAATCCACGCCGGTGAGCAGGCAATCCGCCACGCCGGTGCTGAGCCTCCGCTGTTGCTCCGCACCGTCGCGGGGAACCCGACGGAGCGGTAGGGTCGTCATAGGTAGATGAAGCGAACCCTGATGGCGACGTTGGTGGTCACCCTGGCCGCCTGCGGCGGTGGGGAAGGCTCCGACCCGACCGTGACGGCGGGAGTCGTCGACACGACGTCGGCCGGTTCCGCCACCACGGTCCCGTCGACGGGTTCATCGACCGCTCCAGCACAAGGTGACGAACCCATGGACGGCCTCACGCCCGCCGATAGCGACATCGTGACCGCTGCCATCGACGACCTTGCTGGTCGCCTCGATGTAGAGCCCGCATCGATCACGCTCGCTGAGTTCGAGCGGGTCACGTGGAGCGACGGGAGCCTCGGCTGTCCCCAGCCCGGCATGATGTACACGCAGGCGCTCGTCGAAGGGTCGCGCACCATTCTGGAGGCAGGCGGCGTCACCTACGCCTATCACGCCGGGCGTGACGACGTCCCTTTCCTCTGCGAGAAGCCCTCGAAGCCCTCGCTCGGTCCCGGCGCCACCCTGACAACTCCCTCCGACGAATCCTGACTTTCGACTCCCTTCCGCCACTCTCGGTGGTTAGGGTCGCGTAGGTATGCGTGTCGGTATACACCGACATTGGAAGTGGACTCCTTCAGGAGGGGACATGCAAACGTCTCGCCAGCAACCCGGACGGCGATCGACCACGATCCTTGCCGCGTTGGCCGTCTTGTTCACCACCGCCCTGTCTGTGCCTGCCATCGGCCAGGACTCGGGTCTGTCGGTGCCCGAATCGGCCGTCGATCACCTGATCGGCAACAAGAGCGAACGGATTTACATCGTCGTCATGGCAGAAGATCCGGTGGCTTCGTACGACGGTGGGACCGCCGGGATCGCCGCCACCCGGCCGGCCGAGGGGGAGAAGATCGACCCGAACGCCGCCAATGTCAAGGCCTACCGCACTCACCTCAGCAAGCGGCACGACGCCGCCCTGGCCAACGCCGGCGTCACCGAGTCGCGCAAGGTCTACGACTACTCCATGGCGCTCAACGGCTTCGCCGCCCGTATGACGGGGGTCGAGGCGGCGACGATGTCGCGTCAGGAAGGGGTCCTGGCCGTCGTCGAGAACCAGATCCTCGAGGTCGACACGATCACCACGCCCGACTTCCTCGGTCTGACCGCTCCCGGCGGCGCCTGGGACCAGGGCTACGACGGCGAGAACGTTGTCATCGGCGTCCTCGACTCGGGCGTCTGGCCGGAAAACCCGGCCTTCGCTGATGTCAGCCCGAGCGAGAACAGGGAGTGGTCGTACCGGCCCCTCCGCGGGTGGAACGGCACCTGTCAGACGGGCCAGGACTTCACGGCCGCCAATTGCAACGACAAGCTGATCGGCGCCAGGTACTACATAGACGGGATGGGGGGGGCCGACGCCGTGCTCGCCGAGTTCCCGTACGAATACATCTCGCCGCGAGACGCCGACGGCCACGGAACCCACACCTCCAGCACAGCCGGTGGCAACCGCGATGTGCCCGTCACGATCGAAGGACTCGAACTCGGCGAGGCCAGTGGCATGGCGCCACGAGCTCGCATTGCCATGTACAAGGTGTGTTGGGGACGGGGAGAGGAAGGTGGATGTAGCTCGGTCGACTCGGTGGCCGCCGTCGACCAGGCCGTCCTCGATGGCGTCGACGTGATCAACTTCTCGATCTCGGGTACTCAGTCGGACTTCCTGTCCCCGGTCGAGGTGGCGTTCCTGTTCGCCACCGACGCCGGCGTGGCGGTGAACGTGTCGGCCGGCAACACCGGGCCTGGCGCCTCGACCGTCAACCATCCCAGCCCCTGG
>DATFFO010000061.1:0-3087 GCA_035250025.1 Acidimicrobiia bacterium | reverse complement strand
GTGGCTGGCCAGCTTCCTCACGATCGGGGCCTTGCGGCGCTTGCTTCCGGAGGCGGCCACCCTCGATATCGACCGCCACCTGTTCCCCAATCTGGGTGCCCTCAACTTCGTCATCCATGGGCTTCTGGGCGAGGGGGTGGCGTCGTCCACCCGCCAGGACCCTCAGGCGAAGTCTCTTGGCGAGTACCTCCGGGCCCGCCTGGTCGATGTACCGGAGGGTCTCGTAACCGGGAGCGCCCGGCGGTAGCATTCCAGGGGGATGAGAACACCAACCGACATCCTCTACACGCTGTATGAGGACCGCATCGTCCGTTCGCTGGACCCCGGACGCCTCCCTCACCACCTGGGCATCGTCCTCGACGGCCATCGCCGCTACGCCCGCGACCAGGGCCTGCCGAGCTACACAGACTCCTATCGGGCGGGGATGCGGCGGTTCGAGGAGTTCGTGGCCTGGGCCCGGGACCTCGACATTCCCGCCGTCACTGCCTGGGTGCTGTCACGGGAGAATCTCGAGCGTCCCGGCGACGAGCTGGAGCCGTACTTCGAGGTGCTCATCGAGTTGTTCGAGCGGCTGCCGGCGCTGGCCGAGCGACAGGACATGTCGATCCGGTTCATCGGTTCACTCGACCTGCTCCCCGACGATCTGGTTCGCGCTGCCAAGAACGCCGAGGCCGCCCGACCCGACGGCTCCCGCCGACTCAACATCGCCATGGGCTACGGTGGGCGCCAGGAGATCGTCGACGCCGCCAAGGACCTCGTTGCTGACCTGGCCCGGCGGGGAATACCCGCCGACGAGATCTCCGCCAGGATCGACGCGGCCTCACTGGCCCGCCACATGTACTCGGCGGACCTCCCCGATCCCGACCTTTTGATCCGCACGTCGGGCGAGTCGCGGCTTTCGGGTTTCCTGCTGTGGCAGTCGGCCTACGCCGAGTTCGTCTTCGTCGATGTCTACTGGCCGGCGTTCCGCCGCGTCGACTTCCTGCGCGCGATTCGCGACTTCAACCGCCGCGAACGCCGTTTCGGCAAGTAGTGCCCGCCTCGTTGTTCGGCCGGAGAGCACTTAGCCTGTGACCGTGGAGCGCGTGGCATGGGGCCCTTTCGAGAACCCGATCCGGGGGATCCTGCATGGATCCGCCGCCGTCCTCGCCCTCCTGGGCCTCTTCGCCTTGCTCCGCGGTGCCTCCGGGCGGCCCGAGGTCGTGGCCGGTGTCCTCATCTTCGGGGGTGCCCTGACTGCCATGTTCACGGTCTCGGCCCTGTACCACTCGATCCCCTGGTCGCCGGTGTGGAAACGGCGGATGCAGCGTGTCGACCACACGCTGATCTTCGCCGTCGTGGCCGGGACCTTCACGCCGTTGGGCATCGTCACGCTGGAGGGAGCCCTCCGTGTCACGGCCCTGGCCCTGGTGTGGGGGATCGCCCTCGTCGGCATCACTCTCAAGTTCGCCATGCCCCACCCGCGCACGGGCCTGTCGATCACCCTGCAGATGGTCATGGGCTGGTCGGCCCTCATTTGGCTGCCGTGGATACAGAAGAGCTTCGGCTGGGGGGCTGTGGTCCTCATCCTGGCGGGTGGCGCCTGCTACACGGTGGGCACGATCGTCTTCGCCACCAAGCGCCCCCGCCTCTTCCCGCGCATCTTCAGCTATCACGAGGTCTTCCACGTCCTCGTCATCGCCGGGTCGGCATTCCACTTCTGGGCGATCGCCCGCTACGTAATCGCCATCTGAGGGGCGGCCGGCGCACCAGAGCCCTGATGTGAAGCTACTCGCGCACCAGCCAGGAGGTCTCGGCGCAGAGTTCTTCGATGTCGTCGATCTCGACCGGGACGTGTGACGTCAGGTTGTCGTGGCCACCATCGACGATGAGGATGTCGTCCTCGATCCGAATCCCGAGACCGACGAACTCGGGCGGGAGCTCGAACTCCAGCTGTTCAGCTTCCTCGAGCAGCTCCTCCTGGCGGAGACGGGCCGCCCGGCCCTCGAGGATTCGCTCCTCGGTCCAGCGGTCGAGGTCGTATTCGAGCATGGCGAATGACCGAACCGGCTTGTTGGCGTCCAGATACAGTCCGGGCTCGACCGTGAGCACCATTCCGGGACCCAACGGCCGGCTTTCGCCCTCGATTCGATAGGTCCCCCGGTCGTGGACGTCGAGACCCAGCCAGTGACTGGTGCCGTGGAAGAAGAACTGCCGGTAGTGGTGCATCGCCAGCGCCTCATCGACGTCCTTGGGGAGAAGGCGTAGATCCACCAGCCCTTCCGTGAGGGCGCGGGTGGCGGTGTCGTGGATGTCGGCGATGGTGTTGCCGGGACGGGCGGTGGCAATCGCCCGGCGCTGGGCGTCCTCCACGACCTCGTAGAGGGCGCGCTGGGGGGCGGTGAATGTGCCGTTGGCGGGGAAGGTCCGGGTGATGTCCGACGAGTAATGGTCGATCTCGGCGGCGGCGTCGATGAGGATCAGGTCGCCGTCCTCGACGAGGCGGTCGTTCTCGACGTAGTGGAGGATGCAATTGTTCGGGCCGGAGGCGACGATCGAGGGGTAGCCGTTGCGCCGCGACCCACCCTCGCGCCACACGTACTCCATGGCGGCCTCGATCTGATACTCGTATAGGCCGGGTCGGGCGAAGCGCATCGCCTCCCGGTGGCCCTCGGTTGAGAGGAGGCAGGCGGCCCGCAGCGACTCGATCTCCTCGGCCGACTTTCGCAGCCGCATGTGGCCGATGGCGTCGGAGACATCCCGCACGGCCTCGGGCGCCGCCCGTCCGAAGCGGTCCCGGTAGGCCCGGGCCTTGCCCACGAGTCCCGACACCCGGGCGTCATGTGAGGGGTTGCCCACCCGGTACCACAGGACCGAGCGTCCCAGCATCATCCGGGTCAGGACCTCGTCGAGTTCGGAGATGTCGTGGGCGGCGTCGGCGCCATGACGCTCCTTGGCCCCTTCGACTCCCGCCCGGTAGCCGTTCCACGACTCCATCTCCGGGTCCCGGGGGCGAACGAACAGGACGTACTCGCCGTCGGGGTGACCCGGCGCCATGACGCACACCGCGTCGGGCTCTTCGAATCCGGTCAGATATACGAAGTTCGA
>DATFFO010000060.1:0-7070 GCA_035250025.1 Acidimicrobiia bacterium | reverse complement strand
GGACGGCCGAGGGATCATCCCGGTCGCCGGTGAGCCGCTTCTCGAGACCTACGGGCACGACCGCATCTTCGTGGACTACTGCCTCCCCGGTGAAGACGTGGCCGAACCCGACGACGACCTCCCCTCGTCGAGGTTCGAGCTATCCGGCGCCATCGAACTTGGCGCCGAGATGCTCCGGGCTGAGGTTGCCACCGCCGCCGCCGGAGAGGTCCTGGGGGTGCATCCGTTCAACCAGCCCGACGTGGAGCGGGCCAAGAAGCTGGCGTTGCGAGCCATGGAGGCGGAGGGGGATGACGACACCGTCGCCCCCGTCCCGGTGGGCGGCGACACCTTCCGGATCCGGGTGGAGCGTTTCCTGGCCCAGATCCGGACCGGGGACTATCTCTCCCTCCAGGCTTACCTGGCGCCCAGCGCCGATGTCGACGCCGGCGCCGACAGGTTCCGCCAGGTCGTGGCCGACCGCCATGGCATCGCCACGACATTCGGCTACGGCCCGCGCTTTCTCCACTCGACGGGCCAACTGCACAAAGGCGGCCCCAACACCGGAGTCTTCGTGCAACTCGTCGACCGCGGCGGCGAGAACGTCGGCATCCCCGAGACCGACTACACCTTCAATTCCGTGATCGCCGCCCAGGCCGCCGGCGACTACACAGCCCTCTCCGAAGCCGATCGCCGCGTGCTGAGAGTCGATGTCAGCGAAGGCGGGTTGGCGGCCTTTCTGGAGGCATTGGATTGAGCTACACGCCGGGAATGATGACGGTCGGGATCGACCCCCAGCTTTTCGTCATATTCGGCGGCACCGGCGACCTCGCCCACGGCAAGCTGCTCCCGGCGCTGTATGCCATGCTCCAGAGCCGCCACTTCGACGATCTCGTCGAAGTGCTGGCGGTGGCGACAGGCGAGATGACCGATGCCGAGTACCGCGCTTCGGTCGTGGCGTCCCTCGCGGCCGCCGGATACGCCGGTGTGGAAGAATGGGCGCAGGAATACCTCCACTTCCAGTCCATCGACGAGGGATTCGAGCGCCTTTCCGCCCGCATCACGGCGCTGGAGAAGGCGTCGCATCTGCCAGGCAACCGGTCGTTCTACCTCGCCATCCCTCCGGCGGTGTTCGACGACACCATCGAAGGTCTCGGCAAGCACGGTCTCGTGTCCGGGCCGGGATGGGTACGGGTGGTGGTCGAGAAGCCGTTCGGCTCCGACGCCACGTCGGCCGCCCATCTCAACGCAGTACTCCACTCCTGGTTCGACGAGAGCCAGATCTTTCGCATCGACCACTATCTGGCCAAGGAGACGGTCCAGAACCTCCTCGCTCTCAGGTTCGCCAACCCCCTCTTCGAGGCGTCCTGGAACCGCCAGGGCATCGACTCGGTCCAGATAACCGTGGCCGAGGAAATCGGCATCGGGTCCCGGGCCGGGTACTACGAGGGGGCAGGAGCAATCCGTGACGTCGTCCAGAACCACGCCCTCCAGTTGCTGACCCTCGTGGCGATGGAGCCGCCTCCCCGGGCGGACGCCGAGTCGATCCGCAACGAGAAGGTCAAGGTGCTCGAGTCGATGTACGCCGTCGATCTCGATGACTACGTGCGGGGCCAGTACATCGAGGGAACCGTGGCCGGCGAACGAGTTCCCGGCTATCGGCAAGAGCCCGGGGTGGCCCCCGACTCCGAGACCGAGACGCTCGCCGCCATGCGCATGTTCGTCGACAACTGGCGCTGGAAGGGTGTCCCGTTCTATGTGCGGGTAGGGAAGCGGATGAAGGCGCGGGCAACCCAGATCTCCGTCATCTTCAAGGAGCCGCCGGTGTGCCTGTTCGAGGACTCGGGGCAGCTCACCATGCAGCCCAATGTCTTCGACATCCGGCTCCAGCCTTCCGAGGGCTTCGAACTGACCTTCGAGATGAAGGCGCCGGGAGAGGGCTACCAGCTCCAGACCCAGCGTCTCCACTTCCATTACGACGAAGCGTTCGGACCGCTGCCGCCCGCCTACGTCACCCTCCTGGCCGACGTCATGACCGGCGACCAGACGCTGTTCGTCCGGGCAGACGAAGTCGAGGAAGCATGGCGCATCGTCGCCCCCCTCCTGGGCAGGAACCGGCCCGCCCCGGATCCCTATCCGGCGGGGTCCTGGGGACCTCCATCGGCCACCGAACTGCTCGCCCGCTCCGGGCGGGCCTGGCAGGAGCTGGAGCTGCCCCACTGAGCCTGAGCGCGCCCCGCTCATGCCCGGGAGCGGCGTTCCGTCTCGGGCGCTTTATTCCCTTGACCCGATCTCGGGTTCGCTCTAACTTCTCAGGATCGCAAACTGCGAGGTGCAAATGGAGCGGATCAACTACACCATCCCCCTCACGCAAGTGACGGGCTTTGGCGCGCCCGCTCCGATCTCGGGGGGCGTCGCCCTTCTCGTCGACATGCCCCTCCGGCGGCACACTCCTTAGGTCCGGGCTCCTCCAGCCCACCCCTCCAGCCGCCGGCCATTGACCCGGCGGCTCTTTTGACGCCGCCTCCTCGAAAGGTTTGCAAGTGCACGACATCTATCGATCTGGCCGCTGCAGCGACGGCCGCAACCATCATCTCTTCTTCTCCCAGCGGGCGGACGAGCTGACAGCTGCCCAAGATCTGTGCCGGGCGTGCCCGGTGCGCATCCGCTGTCTGGAATTGGCTCTGGAAGAAGGCCTGGAATACGGCGTATGGGGCGGGGTCATCTTCTGGGATGGCCAACCGTTCTTCCGAAAGCGGGGACGGGGACGGCCCCGAAGAGCCGACGCCCTCCTGCCGGTCGAAGCCGATCGAGGCGAGCTGGAGGCTCTGGTCAGGTCTGCCTGACCGGAGCCTGCCGAACGGTCAGCCCGTCTTGGTGCGCGGCCGGAGCTCGCTCACGATCAGTGAGTGCGGATCATGGGGATCCGCCTGGCGCAGCTTTTCGATGGCGCGCGTCTCGATCTGGCGGATCCGCTCCCGGGTTACGTTGAACTCACGCCCGACCTCGTCGAGGGTGGCCGGGTCGGTGCCGTTCAACCCGTAGCGGAGCTCGAGGATTCGCCGCTCCCGATCGCCGAGACGGTTCATCACCACCCGGAGGCTTTCCAGATTCAGCTGGAGGGCGATGAGATCGAAGGCGGGGATGGCATCGGTGTCGACGATGAAGTCACCCAGGACGGCGGACTCGTCGCCGACGGGCTGGAAGATGGAAACCGGCTCGGGAGCCACCCGCTGCGCCTCACGCACCTTCTTGAGCTCGATACCGGACTCCTCGGCGATCTCGGCGTCGGTGGGCGCCCGCCCGAGCCGCTTGATCAGGTTTGCTTCGGCTGTCTGGACGGTCGTGATCGTGTCGATCATGTGGACCGGCACCCGGATGGTGCGTGACTTGTCGGCGATGGCGCGGGTGATGGCCTGGCGGATCCACCACGTGGCGTAGGTGGAGAACTTGAAGCCTTTGCGGTACTGGAATTTCTCGACGGCGCGGATCAAGCCGAGATTGCCCTCCTGGATCAGATCAAGGAAGGTCAGGTTCGCATGGGGGTAGCGCTTGGCGATCGACACGACGAGGCGGAGGTTGGCCTGGATGAACTCGCGACGGGCCTTGTCACCGGCGGCGACGTAGCGACGCAGCTTGGCTCTTTCGGGGTCTGTGTCGACGCCGTCTTCGAGCGCCTGGGCGGCCTGCCGGCCGCGCTCGATCGCCTTGGCGAGGCGGACCTCGTCCTCTGCCGAAAGGAGGTCGTAGGAGCCGATGCCGTCGAGATAACGGCGGACGGCGTCGGCGTCCGTTTCCCTCTGTCGTGAATTGGCCATTTCCGTCCCGTAAGTCGTCGTCATCTGGGAACAGAGTCCCAGGCTTGCCTGCTGATAGGGGATATCGGTGATCCATCCCCGAAAGTGAAGAGGGCGAGCGGACCAAAACCCGCTCGACCCCATGGACTAGTCCCCTGGACGCACGCCCTCAGCCGATGGTTTGGGCGAGGTTGAGGAGCGATTTTTCCGGCTCGGGGGACAGTTCCTGATTGACCGCGATCACGACGGCGGCGATTGGAACGGCGAGAAATGCCCCAGCGATGCCGAAAGCGACGCCGCCCACCGCGATAGCCAGCAGGATCACCAGGGGATGCAACTGCATCGTGCGCCCGAAGATGAGGGGGAGGATCACGTCACCCTCCAGTTGCTGGACCGCCACAACGATGGCCAGCACGATCAAGGCATCGGTCAAACCACCGTTGACGCCGGCGACCGCCACCGCGAACAGGCCGGACGTGAAGGCCCCGATCACCGGGAGAAAGGCCCCGACGAAGACGAGGATCGCCAGCGGCGCCACCAACGGGACGTCGAGGATCAGGAGGCCGATGGCTATGGCCGTCGCATCGACCAGCCCTACCAGGGCGAGACCCTTGACGTACCGATTCAGCGTCGCCCACGCCACGCGCCCGCCCCGACGGACCTGGTCGGCCATCGTGGGCGAGAGGCGGTCGACGAGCTTGGCTGCCACGCGATCGCCGTCCTTGAGGATGAAGAAGGCGACGATCAGCGCCAGGATGAATCCGGTAATCACCTCGAACACGGCCACGGCGCCGCTCAACACTCCCGAGCCGAGGCCGCCGAGCTGGGACTGGAGTTGCTCGAGGAATGTGTCGACGTAGTTGTCGATCTGCTGGGGGGACAGTCCCAGCGGCCCCTCGGTCAGCCAACTGCGCAGGTCGTCGTAGGCGGTGGCCAGGTCATCGCCCAGCGGCTCGAGGCCCTGGATGAGCGCTGGTATGACGACGAATCCGACGCCGACGGCGATGACGGCTGCCCCGAGGAAGACGGCCCAGGTTGCAAGCAGCGGACGCCATCCCCGGCGCTTGAGGGCCTTGACCGGCCCCCACAGCAGCGAGGCCGGGAATAGGGCGAGCACGGAGGCGATGACCACCACGCTGATGCGCTGGAGCACCTGCCAGACGAGGAAGACCGCCGCCCCCACCACCACGAGGCGCCAGGCGATGGCTGCCAGCCAGCGCAGGCGTTCCGGTACTTCATAGTTCAAGCGGAGGTCCTCGACATCGGGTGGCCGAGAGTGTACGAGCCAACCATTCTGTGGGTCGTGTCCGCGTGTCTCCGCGACGGTTCCGACCCACAAATGGTTCCGGGGTGGGCGCCATCTAGACTTCTGGCGTTCGGGCGTTTAGCTCAGGTGGTTAGAGCGCTTCCCTTACAAGGAAGAGGTCGGCGGTTCGAATCCGACAGCGCCCACACGTTGTAGCCGGTTACCACCCTCACTGGCAGGGCCTTCAAGCGCCCCCCTCGAGCTCCGGAACAGACCGGTAGGCATTTTTAACCTCGTCGACCGCGATCGAACTGTCCTGCCCGCCTGATCGTCAGCAATACGAGTGCCGCTTTCCCGCCGGACGGCCTCCGCGGTTTCACCCAGCAGCTTCCTGGCGGACCGTTGCCCGCAGCCGCTGTTTGGAAAACGGAGCCGCGCAACTGAAGCGCGAGGAGGGAGTCATAGCCGCAGATGCAGTCGTATTCTTTGGGCCGATCCTCACATAAAGTCGCCGGTCAGGATATTTTGTCTGGCATGCAGAGTCCATGGATTGAACCCCGCGTAGAGTGGCGAGATGATCCAGACGCTCGACTTGTCTGGGTTTACGGCGAGATCGACCTCCAGGTCGGAGATCAGCTCCTATCGGCACTCGACACTGACCGTCCGCGTCTGGTCGTCGACTTGACTGAGGCTACGTTCATCGATTTGACCAACTTGCGGCATCTCCAAGGCGCCGCCGCCAGAAGGAACGTCGAGTTCATACCGAGCCCTCATTCAAGGGTGCGCCGCTTGTTGGAATTGACCGGCACGACGACAGTTTTCGAGGCGAACCGGCACACAGAGCCCTCATCAGGGGACGAACGGATATCGGGATGACCGTAGAGCAACATTTCGAACCTGAGGTTGGAGCGATCGCCGCTGCTCGTCATTTCGTGGCCGAAGCTGTGGACGGCAATCCTCGGGTGGACGACGTGGTGATTGTGACTTCTGAGCTGGTGAGCAATGTTGTTCGCCATGCGGTCACGCCGCTTGTGGTCAAGGTGGTCAGAGACCATATGATTCGCATCGAGGTGTCCGACGGTTCGTCAATCCTCCCGGCGGTGGAGGAGCTAGCGGAGTCCTATCGAGGGCTTCGGCTCATCGAGGCTGCCTCTGACGGTTGGGGAGTCGAACTGACCGAGACCGGCAAGACGGTGTGGGTTGAATTTTTGCCGCAGACACCGGGATTGCTGAAGGGCGAGCCTAGTCCTTCATAGGTTTGGTTCTTCTCGATCATTGAGGCGCGGGAGTCGCAGGCCCAAGTCGACGATGGCATGCGCGAGTTCTGAAAGTTTGAGACTGTTCTGTCGGGCGTGTCGTCGCATGAGCTGGAACGCCTCCGCCACCCCGAGCCCAACTGAGGGCGCCGACCCGGGTGTCACCTGACGAGAGTGGTACCCCCATGGCGCTGCTGAACCCGAGACGCTGGGCAGCGGCGGCAACGGCGGGCCATTCCCCCAGAGCGTCGGGGCCGGACGCAGTTACAACCTTCTGGCTTTGGAAGGCGTTGACACACGGCCCCTGTTGGGCTTCCTCTTGGGCTTGCTCAATCTCGATGACTCGGTGATCAGTGGCGGCGACAAGACGGAGGTTGCCGGCAAGGTCGGCCACGGACACTCCCGCCCCCGCCGCCGATAGAGCCGCGGCGCTGCTCTCGCTCAACTCCAAGGACGTTGACGCCAGGTCGTAATCGGTGGACATTGCCGTGACGAACGAACGGAGGGCCCCGAGCAGGGGTTCGTTGCGGAGCATGGAAGGGATCCCTTTCGGATGGGCGTCCGGATATGGCTGCGTTCACGTCGAACACCGAAACGCTGGCGGACCCTCGTGAAGCGATCCAACTGAGAGAGGGGCGTAGGGGCCTGGAGGTTCGCGCCCCAACCAATGTCGCCGCCACCAACTCCTACGATTCCTCACAAGGAAGAGGCGGTCACCTTTGCCGACCAGGGGCGGTGGATGCATGTTCCAGCGGGATCAATGTGGTCGCCCGCAGAGACGGGAGCGCTTCT
>DATFFO010000059.1:0-7217 GCA_035250025.1 Acidimicrobiia bacterium | reverse complement strand
ATCACGAGTACGACCTGGTGGCCGATCTCTCGCGCCACCTCGCCGCAATCGTGGCTACCCGTCATCCCGACGACATGACGACCGAGTTCCGCAAGGCTGCCCGGGAGGGGAGGGTCTTTGTCGACTGGCTCCGGAACCGTTGGGCCCAGTCGGTCGTGGCGGCGTGGTCGCTACGACCCCGACCGGGCGCAGCGGTCGCCATGCCCCTGACCTGGGAAGAGTTGGCTTCGACAGATCCCAACAGGTGGACGATTCAGGATGCCGCCGAGCGACTCGACATCGTCAACCCCTGGCCGGCGCCGTCAAGCCTCGATCCCGACAGGATCTTCTCGCTGGCGGACGAGCACGGGGTCTCCTTCCCTGAGTCCTTCGACCGATTCCGAAGTGCCCGCTGACCTGCCAGTCGCATCTGGAAGGAGTAAGTTGAGCGCACGACGGGGGCTGGGAAGCTCCCGTCGCCCTTAAACAGGAGGAAGAATGAGAAGACGAATGAGATGGCTGGCTCTGCTCGCCATCCTGGCTCTCGTCGCCGCGGCTTGCGGTGGTGACGGGACGACCGAGACCACGACGGGAGACACGTCGGCGCCGAGCACCTCGGCAGCACCCGACACCACTCCCCCCGACACCGAGCCGCCCACGACCGACACCACCGCAGCACCGCCCTCGGGTGAACTGGCTTCGGTCGGAGTGGAAAGCTGCGACGCTGAGGACTACGAGGGAACGATCCAGTCGATCGAGGCCACCGATGAGCTCACGGTCGTCTACACGCTGTGTGGGCCCGACCCGGCCTTCCTGGCCAAGCTGGCCTTCGTGCCGTTCGCGGTGCAGCCGGCTGCGCACCTGGAGGCAACCGGTGGCGCACCGCTCGACAACCCGATCGGCACCGGGCCGTTCATGATCGAAGAGGGCGGCTGGGCCCGGGGCTCGGAGATCGTGATGGCGCGCTATGAGGACTACTGGGGCGACGCACCTGCGTTCGACAACCTCGTGTTCCGCTGGGCTGCCGAGAGCACGTCGCGCATCCTCGAACTTCAGTCGGGCAACGCCAACTACATAACGAACTTGGCCGCCAGCGACTACGAGACGATCGAGGGAGACGCCAACCTCCAGCTGCTCAACGACCCGAACCCGAACGTCTTCTACGTCGGCATGGCTAACACATTTGAACCCTTCGACGACCCCCTGGTTCGCCAGGCCGTCGCCATGGGCATCGATCGGCAGCGGATCGTCGACAACTTCTACCCGGAAGGTTCGGAGGTCGCCGACTACTTCACGCCGTGCAACATCGCCAACGGATGTGAGGGCGAGCCGTGGTACGAGTTCGACCCCGAAGCCGCCCAGGCGCTCCTGGCCGAGGCCGGCTTCCCGGACGGGTTCGAGACCACGATCAGCTACCGCGACGTGTTCCGGGTGTACCTGCCCGAGCCGGGTGCAGTCGCCACCGAGCTGGCCACTCAGCTCGAGGAGAACCTCGGAATCACGGCCACCGTGGAAGAGATCGAGTCGGGTGCGTTCATCGAGGCGACCTCGGTGGGAGCCCAGGACGGGATCCATCTACTGGGCTGGGGTGCGGACTACCCGCACGTGACCAACTTCTTGGACACCCACTTCACCGGGCCCCAGTTCGGTGACACCATCCCCGAATTGGTCGACCTGCTGGCGCAAGGCGCATCCACCATCGACGAGGCGGAGGCGGCTCCGATCTATGCCCAGGCCAACGACCTGCTCCGCGAGCACGTGCCCATGATGCCGATCGCCCATGGAGCGGCGGCCGATGCCGCCCTGGCGACGCTCGAAGGCGCCGTAGTGCCTCCGTTCGGGGCACCCAAGTTCGCCGACATGGACCCGGGCTCGGACACGCTGGTGTTCTATCAGAACGCCGAGCCCATCTCGCTGTTCTGCCACGACGAGACCGACGGCGAGTCGCTGTCGGCTTGCGAGCAGGTGCTCGAGGGCCTCTACGAGTATGACGAGACCGGTACCCCGGTCCCGCTGCTCGCCGAGAGCTGCGAGCCCAACGAGGACGGCACCGTGTGGACCTGCACCCTGCGCGAGGGTGTGACATTCCATGACGGGTCCCCGCTCACCGCAAGCGATGTCGTGACATCGTTCGCAGTAGGCATCGATGCCGCCAACCCGCTCCATGTGGGCAATACCGGTGGCTTCGAGTACTACGCCTACCTCTGGGGTGGTCTCATGAACGCCCCACCGGCGGAAGGCTGAGCCGAAGCCGGCTCTGATGTGGGGGTGGTCGCCGAGACGGCGGCCACCCCCACATCGCCTGGCACCCGCATGATCGGCTATGTGTTTCGCCGAATCCTGATCGCCCTGCCGGTCCTGGCCGGGGTGCTCCTCGTGGTCTTCATCCTGGTTCGCATCCTCCCCGGGGAACCCTGCACCGCCATCCTCGGTGAGCGAGCCACCGCAGAGTCCTGCGAACGCTTCAACGAGGCCAACGGCCTCAACGAATCCCTCCCGGTCCAACTGGGTATTTACGCCCAGCGCGTCGTCACCGGCGACTTCGGTGACTCGATCCGCTTTTCCCGTCCGGTCAGCCAAATCCTCATCGAGCGACTCCCGGTCACCCTCGAACTTTCCGCGTCGGCTTTGGCCCTGGCGATCCTGGTCGGTGTCCCGCTCGGGGTTCTCGCCGCCCGCCGCCACAACACCGTCATCGATGTCGGTGCCATGACCGTCGCCAACGTCGGAGTGTCCATGCCCATCTTCTGGCTGGGCCTGCTCCTGGCCTACCTGTTCGCCATCGTCCTCGGGAACACCCCCTTCGCCTTACCTGTCTCCGGCCGAATGCCGCCCGGGGTGAGGCCCGACAACTTCTGGGAGGTATGGGGGCTCGAACTAGGCGATGAAGGGTTCGTGTCGGCGGCAGCCGAGTTCATCTCGAACATGGAGATAGTCAACGCCCTCATTTCGGCGCAGTGGTCCGAAATGTGGGTCGCCATCAAGCACTTGATCCTCCCCACCATCGCCCTGGCCACGATCCCGATGGCGATCATCGCCCGCATGACACGGTCGTCGCTGCTCGATGTCCTCCAACGGGACTACGTTCGCACCGCCCGGGCCAAGGGCGCCGGGGAGCGCCGGGTGGTCCGCCACCATGCTCTCCGCAATGCCCTGCTCCCGGTCGTAACCGTCATCGGCCTCCAGCTCGGCGGCCTGTTGGGTGGGGCCGTCCTCACAGAGACGGTGTTCGGGCTGGCCGGGATCGGAACCGCCCTCTACGAGGCGATCAGCACCCGGGACTTCCCCATCATCCAGGGATTCACCGTGATCATCGCGGCTACCTACGTCGTCGTGAACCTCGTCGTCGACGTCTCGTACGGTTATCTCGACCCACGGGTGAGGTTGCGATGAGTGTGCCCGCCGACGCCATGGCCGGTACCGGTCCCGGACCGGATCAGCTGCTCAAGACGAGCGGGTCGGTGTGGCGCATCGCCCTGCGGCGCTTCTTTCGCCGGAAGATCGGGATCGCCGGGCTGACGCTCGTCAGCCTCATGATCCTGGTAGCCCTCCTGGCCCCGGTCATCGCTCCGTACTCACCCCTCGAGGACTTCATCGGCGAGCCCGACGCCGTCCGCTGGGCGCCGCCCTGCGTGAACGCCTTCGGCTGCGAGGGCCAGCAGCACCTCTTCGGCCTCGACGGCAACGTCCGCGACCTGTTCAGCCGGGTCGTTCACGGTGCCCGGGTCAGCCTCCCCCTCGGCTTCACAACGGTCTCGATCGCCATCTTCACCGGCGCCATCATCGGTGCGATCGCCGGCTACCTCGGCGGATGGATCGACAACATCCTCATGCGGATCATGGACGTCGTGCTCGGCTTCCCCTCCCTCATCCTGGCCATCGCCATCGTCTTCGTGCTGGGCCCGGGGATCCGCAACACCTTGCTCGCCATCGCCATCGTCACCATCCCCCAGTACGCCCGGGTCATGCGGGCGTCGGTGCTGTCCATCAAGGAGATCGACTACGTCGCCGCCTCCCGCGCCCTGGGTGCGGCCCCGATGAGGATCCTGGTGACCCGGGTCGTTCCCAACGCCCTCACTCCCCTGGTGGTCCTGGGCACCCTCGGCATCGCCGGAGCGATCCTCGAAGCCGCCGCCCTCGGTTTTCTGGGTCTGGGCGCCCAGCCACCCACTCCGGAGTGGGGGCGGATGCTGGCCGACGAGACCCAGCGCGTCTTTACCGCCCCCCATCTCATGCTGTTCCCCGGTCTGGCCATCATGATCACCGTCCTCGGCTTCAACATGCTCGGTGATGGTCTCCGCGACGCCCTCGACCCGGCGCTCAACGAATGAGCTCTCTCCGCTCGCGGTGCTACGTCGTAGGTGACAGGTGGTAGGTCCCGGATCCGACAAAGGACACCTCCTCGAGGTCGACGGGTTGAAGACCCACTTCTTCACGAGAGACGGCGTCGTCCACGCAGTCGATGGGGTCGACTTTCATGTCGACCGGGGGGAAGTCCTGGGGATCGTGGGAGAGTCTGGCTGCGGCAAGTCGGTGACGTCCCTGTCGATTCTCGGCCTCGTCCCCAAGCCGGGACGCATCGTCGCCGGCTCGATCACCTACGACGGCCAGGATCTGACGAACCTGTCCCAGAGCGAGCTGACCGAGCTCAGGGGCGACCGCATCTCGATGATCTTTCAGCAGCCGGGATCGGCCCTCAACCCCGTGTTCCGGGTCGGGGCTCAGATCTCCGAGGTTTACGAGCTCCACCACGACTGGAAGGAGATCGTCCGCCACGAGAAGACGATCGAAATGCTGACGAAGGTGGGCATTCCCGACCCTGACCGACGGGCCCTGGCCTACCCCCATGAGCTGTCGGGAGGCATGGCCCAGCGGGTGATGATCGCCATGGCCCTGGCCTGTGAGCCCGATCTGCTGATCGCCGACGAGCCCACCACGGCTCTCGACGTGACGATCCAGGCTCAGATCCTGGATCTCATCCGGGACCTGAAGCGGGAGCTGAACACGGCTGTGATCCTCATCACCCACGATCTCGGGATCGTCGCCGAGATGGCCGACCGGGTGGCGGTCATGTACGCCGGCCAGATCGTCGAGGAGACCGACGTCCGTACCCTCTTCCGGGATCCCAAGCATCCATACACCCGGGGGCTGATCGGCTCCATCCCTGTCCTCGGTTCGGTGGCCGACGAGCTCGAAGTCATCCCGGGCACGGTCCCGACACTGGTGGACCCGGGGGTCGGGTGCCGTTTCGCCGACCGCTGCAAGGCCCGGGTCGAGGCCGGGTTGGCCTCCTGCACGCTGCGCGACCCCGAACTGCTCGAAATAGCTCCCGGTCACAAGGTGCGTTGCTTCCTCTACGAGGAGGGCGCCGAGTGACGCCGTTGGTACGCGTCCGGGACCTGCGCATGGAGTTTCCGGTCAAGGGGGGAATCCTGAGGCGGACGGTCGCCACGGTCAATGCGGTGGCGGGCGTCGACCTGGATATCACCGCCGGGGAGACGCTCGGTCTGGTAGGCGAGTCCGGATGCGGCAAGACCACGCTGGGTCGGATAATCGTCAAGCTGCTCGAGCCGACCGGAGGGTCCATCGAGTTCGACGGTCGCGACGTCACCCACCTCAAGGGCGACGACCTCACCCGCTTCCATCAGGACGTCCAGATCGTCTTCCAGGACCCCTACAGCTCCCTCGACCCACGCACTCCGGTCGGCAACTCGATCTCAGAGGGTTTGCGAATCCACAGGATCGGCGACAAGGACGCGCGCCGCCAGCGCGTGCACGAGATGCTCCGACTGGTTGGCCTCCGACCCGAGCATGCCGGACGTTATCCCCACGAGTTCTCCGGCGGTCAGCGTCAGCGAGTCGGAATCGCCCGGGCCCTGATCCTCAAGCCCCGGCTCGTCGTTGCCGACGAGCCGGTCTCGGCCCTCGACGTCTCCGTCCAGGCGCAGGTCCTCAACCTGCTTCGCGAGATCCAGTCCGAGCTCGACCTCACCCTGCTCTTCATCGCCCACAACCTCGCCGTCGTCGAGCACATCTCCGACCGGGTGGCGGTGATGTACCTCGGCCGCGTCGTCGAGGTGACCGACCGTGACACGTTGTACCGGGCGCCGGCTCACCCCTACACCGAGGCTCTGCTGTCCGCTATCCCCATACCCGACCCCGACCGCCCGCGGACTCGGGTCCACCTCCAGGGTGAGATACCGTCACCGCTCAATCCTCCCTCAGGGTGCCGTTTCCATCCCCGTTGCCCGATCGCCCGCCCCGGTCTCTGCGACATCGAGGACCCGGCTCTCATGGCCGTCCCCGGCGCCGAGGACCACGTCGCCGCCTGCCTCCTTAGAGCCGGCCCCCGAGCCGAAGCAGCAACGCGGTAGTCGGTTAACGGAGGACCGACTACCGGAAGCCGACGACCGAGCACAGCCTCAGCCGTCCACCAGGGTTGCCTCCACCGTGATCTCCACGTTGCCTTTCAGCGCTTGCGACACCGGGCAACCCTCCTTGGCGGCCTCGGCAGCGGCCTGGAAATCCTCTTCGGAGATGCCAGGAACGTCGCCGGTGAGCTGGAGAGCCATGGTGGTGATCCCGGTTCCAGCCACGAAGGTGGCAGTGGCGGTGACATCCAGCGAAGTCGGCGGATGACCGGCCTTGGCCAGCCCGTTGGACAGCGCCATCGAGAAACAGGCGGCGTGGGCGGCGGCGATCAGCTCCTCCGGATTGGTGGTGCCGGCGGCGTGCTCATCGGCTCGACCCTTCCAGGTCATCCGCAGCTGCCCGGCCACCCCCGAATCGAGAGTTGCGGTCCCTTGACCAGTCATAAGGTCGCCTTCCCAATGGGCGCGTCCGGTGCTCTCCAATGCCATGAGATCCTCCTGGATCAGTCGTTTGTCCTCCTGAACCTAGTGTTGGGCGAGGGTGAGGCGTTCACGCCAAGATGGGGCGAGCAGAAGGAGGACCGATGGCAATCGAGAGAGTTGGAGTAGTCGGCGGGGGCCAGATGGGGGCCGGCATCGCCGAGGTGGCCGCCTTGGCAGGATGCGACGTCATCGTCCACGAGATCTCCGCCGATGCGTGCGAGGCCTCCCGCTCTCGGATCGAGTGCTCCCTGGAAAAGGCGGTTTCGCGGGGCAAGCTCGAGACCGACGACCGCGACGCCGCCGTTGCGCGCCTGGGCTTCTCCACCGACTACGCCGATCAGGCTGACCGCCAGCTCGTGATCGAAGCCGTGACCGAGAGCGAGG
>DATFFO010000058.1:0-8171 GCA_035250025.1 Acidimicrobiia bacterium | reverse complement strand
GGCCCGCCACCACGCCGTCGCCGTGGCCGGGGTGACCGATCCGGCGGTCGTCGCCGCCCTCCGCACCCCCGCCCGAGGAGTGGAGGATGTCTTCCGGACCGCCGTCGCCGTGGACGTGGAGACGTCTCGGCGGCGGGCGGCCATCCGGCTCGGCGGTTACGGGGCCACCGTCATCGACGTGGCGCCTCGCCTGCTTCCCGGCCGTTGCGTGGAGGCGTACCTGCGGGCAAAGCGGCGGGCACGGCTGTAGGTGCCCCGTTCTCGCGGCCACCGACCGCGGAAACCGCAGTCACGAACCCTGGGCTCCGGCGGCGGCCGCCCCCGGGCCGCGCCAGGCGAACAGGCCCCAGAACAGCCCACCGATCACCACGCCGATGACGGCGGTCGGCAGGAGCGACATCCCGACCCGGCTGGCGTAGCCCTCGACGAGCCCCGCCACCACCAGCCAGGGCACGGTGCCGCCCGCGATGAGCAGGGCCGGGACCGCCTCGGAGCTCAATGACTCCTTCCGTGTCCGCCGCCCCGGTTTGAGAATTGCCCGGCCCAAGGCGAGTCCGGCGGCCCCGGCGACCACGATGCACGAGAACTCCAGGATGCCGTGGGCGAGCACGGCCTCTCCCAGCAGCCGCAGGTTCCCGGCGCCGGCGGCCAGTCCCGCCAGGGCGCCGAAAAGGACACCGTTGTACCCCACCAGCAATGCCGTGCCCACTCCCCACGTGATGCCGGCCACGAAGGCGGTGAGGGCGACCCGGATGTTGTTGGTGAACACGAACGCGCTGAACCCGGCCAGCCCGAGCGCCCCCATCCCCTGGTCGGTGGTCCCCGGCTCGGTGACCCACAGGAACTCTGGAGGCACCAGCCCCGCCACCGTCTCGGGAGCACGGAGCGCCCACGTCACCATGAGAAACCCCGGAAGGAAGAGGATGGCAGCGGCCATCATCAGGGGACGGCGCCTCTCCCACAGCAGCCCCCAGTAGCGGTCGGTGAAGAAGTCCACCAGATTGCCCCGGCGGGTCGAGCGCTCGTAGATGAGTCCCTGCCCCCGGCGGACGAGCCGCTCCAGGCGATCGACGACCGGATCATCCGGGAAGTGGCGCCGCGCCACGACCAGGTCGGCTGTCGCCGCTCGATAGAGGGCGGCGAGCTGACGAATCCGGTCCCCGCCGAGGCGCTCGGGGCGCCGGCCCGCCTGGTCCAGCAAGGCCTCGTACTCGACCCATCGAGTATGGCGGTCGGCCTCGAACCGACGTAGCGTGTCCACATGCACCTCGACGATCGTCTTTCGATCGACACTCCCGAGGGGGTCTCGATCGACGTGACGCTAGCCGGGCTGGGCTCCCGCTTCGGAGCCGCCCTCATCGACATCCTGATCCAGGGCGTGCTCCTGCTGGTGCTCTCTCTCGCCCTGACCATGGCCGGATCCACGCTGTCGGGCGACTTCGGCGTCTTCCTGATGGGTATCGGCGCCCTGGTCGTGGCCGTCATCGTCCTCGGCTACTACATCGTCTTCGAGACGCTCAACGGCGGTCGAACTCCCGGCAAGGCGGCCTTCGGAATCAGGGTCGCCACCGTCGACGGGACACCGGTAGGGGTAGCGGCGATCGCCCTTCGCACTCTCATGAGGCTGGTCGATTTCCTGCCTGCCGCCTACGCCATCGGCGCCATCGCCATCGTCACCAGCGGCCGCAACCAGCGCGTGGGCGACATGGTCGCCAACACGATCGTGATCCGCGACCGGCAGGCAACGCCTGTGGCGGTTCCCCGGCTGCCGGGCTCCGCCCGGGGCTGGGACGTCTCGACGATCACCGACTCCGAGCTCGCACTGGTCCGTCGCTTCGCCGCCAGGCGATACGAATTGGCGGCGGAGGCCCGCACCCGCCTGGCGACGGATCTCGCCGTCCGCCTCCGCTCCCGGGTAGCCGGCGGCGAGGGACTGGGAGATGAGGATTTCCTGCTCCAGATCCTGGTCGAAAGGGATGCCCGACGCTGACCGAACGTCACTGGGGATCGCGGTGAGCGGTGATCCAGGTGTCCATCTCTTCCCAGGCATCGAACAGCCATACCTCGAGGCGGGAGCGGTCTGTCGGAAGGTCGCCCGCCTCCGAGAACCAGACCCGTGTGTACACCACGCGGTCCATCACGAGTCCGTCCCAGATGTCCAGCGGTGTCTCCATGTGATCCAGCCCGACGTGGCCCACCAATCCCACGATCGAGGTCGGGGCGCCGCTCACGGCGGCGATCACCCCACCCACCTGCGGGGGAAGGAGATACTCCAGATCCCGGGCTCGTTGGGCGAACTCCTGGCGGCCCAGGCCCTCCAGCTTCTCGATGGCCCGGCGGCGACGGGCAGCCGTGAAGTTGCCGCCTTCCGGGAAGATGACGAGAGCGTCGGTCGCTCCCATCGAGGCCGCCAGGTCGTGGATCGCCTCGGTTGATCCGGTCCGGCTTCCAGGCGTGATGAAACGGCTCGGCAACCGGTTCAACAAGGTGTCGATGGCCGGGTCCCATTGGAGGACATCCTTGAGCACCACCCGGGGCCGTCGTCCCAGTGAGTTCATGAGCGCATCCACGATGAGCAGAGAGTCACCCGGACCGGCATGGCGGGCGAAGACCAGAAGAGGCCGGCCGTCGATGGAGTCGGCTCCACTCCACTCCACGTCGAGCGTGAGCCCGAACGTTCGTCTCCCGGTTCCCACGACATGGCCCAGGAACCAGGCCATCAGGCCGTAGTGGGCGGTCTGGGACCACTCGGACCTCATCCTCCATCCGAAGCCTGTGAAGACCCACAGACCGAACAACGCCACCAGCACCACCGCTTCGAAGGCAAACCAGACCAGGCCGAACCACGCCAGTCGAAGGGGTCGCCACCGCCCTGGGACGAACCGCGAGGCGAAGGCGGCAATGATCGCCCACACCGGAAGCGACGTGATACCCAGGAGCACCACGCCTACGAGGATCGGGCCAAACAGGAGACGCCGGATCCAGCGGGGCGGGAGTCTCATGGGCGACCCAGATCGGCCAGGTAGCTTTCAGACGCCTCCCGGGCCGACTCGATCAGGCGGCTGGTGTCAGTCGTATCGCGCCACCGCAGCTGTCGAGAGTCGTCGAAGCTCAGGGGGTTGCCGCTGGGAAGGAGGTAGACCTCGACGCCCTCCGGCAGCGTCTCGAGGGCGCGGGCGAAACGATGACGGCGGGCGATCTCGAAGGCAAGCAAGGCCGGCTCGTGTCGGCGCTCCGGGCGGCGGAGCGGCTGCTCGATGCGTCCCACCTGGAGGACATAGATCTCGCTGGCTCCGAGTTGGACAGCTCTGTCCACCGGCACAGAGTTGACGAGGCCGCCGTCGTAGTACGACTCCCCGTCGATCAGGACCGGCGGGAAGAGCATGGGGACGGCAGCGGAGGCGAGGATGGCATCGGTGAGGGACCCTGACGAGAACCACTTCTCGGCGGCACGCTCGATCGATGCCGCCACGCACTCGAATCGGACGACGAGATCATCGAAGTCGTCGGTAGGGAGGATTCGGGTGACCAGCCGGCGCATCTCCTCGGTGGAGTGCGTGGAGATCTTCTGGCGCGCCACTGTCCTCAGCCGGTCGCTCGCCTTGGCGGCGAGCACACCCGACTCTTGCACGCTCTCCCATGCCTTCCTGAGGCGCAGGACCCCCGATTCAGTGGGATCGGCGGCGACCATCGCCCCGTTGAGGGCGCCGATCGAAGCCCCCAGGATCAGATCAGGCAGGATTCCCGCCGCCAGCAGCGCCTGGGCCATCCCCACCTCCACCGCCCCCCAACGACCACCGCCCCCGAAGACGAATGCGGTGGTCGGAACGGGGAGGTCGTCCACGGCGTGAGAGTGCCGGCTCAGGTCTCGAGGGCGTCGAGGGCCTGATGGGCCGCTGCTTGCTGGGCCTCCTTCTTGGAACGACCCTCCCCCTTGCCTTTCTCGGCGCCGTCGACGAGAACCACGGCCGTGAAATGCCGGGCATGGTCGGGGCCGGCGGCGTCGACGACGTACTCGGGGAAGCGCCCTGACGCTGCCAGCGTCTCCTGCAGCCGGGTCTTGAAGTCGCGGCGTCCCGGGGCTGTCGCTCGAGACCGGACCCGCTCCTCCCACAGCGAGAGGATGACGCGTCGCGCCGTGGGGTAGTCGGCGTCGAGATGGACGGCGGCGATGAGCGCCTCCATGGCATCGGCCAGGATCGAGTCCTTCTCCCTGCCCCCCGAGGCCTCTTCTCCCCGTCCGAGCCGCAGGTGATCGCCGAGACCGAGCTTGCGGGCGGTCTCCGTCAGGTCGGCCCCGCTCACCGACCCCGCCCGAATCTTGGCCATCTGTCCCTCCGGCAGGTGCGGGAAGGTGGCGAAGAGGAATTCCGTCACGGCTAGCTGGAGGACGGCGTCGCCCAGGAACTCGAAACGCTCGTTGAAGCCCGTTCCGGGATTCTCAGAGGCGTATGAGCTGTGGGTGAGGGCTTCGGCGAGGATGGAGCGGTCGGCGAAGACGTGACCCAGGCTTTGCTCCAGGGATGTGACCTCGGCGAGGTGCTCTGTCATCCGGCGATCCGGGCAGCGATGCGGCCGGCGAGGTCGTGTTCTGCTCCCTCACTCGCCATGCGCAGGGCGTTGGCGATCGATCTGGCGCCTGAAGAGCCGTGGGCGACCACGACGACGCCGGCGACCCCCAGAAGGTGACCGCCGCCGTACGACTCGGGATCCAGCCGGGCACGAAGGGCGCCCAGGGCCGGCTCCACAGACGAAACGACGTCGGGGTGGAGGTCCGCGACCGATTCCGCGATAAGAGAGAAGACCATCCGGGCGGTTCCTTCCACCGACTTGAGGAAGACGTTGCCGGTGAAGCCGTCGGTGACGATGACGTCGGCCCGGTCGGAACCGACGTCGCGGCCCTCGACGTTGCCGACGAATTCGATATCTGCCGACGCCAGGAGGGCATAGGCGGCTCGCTCCAGGTCGCGACCCTTCCCCTTCTCCTCGCCGTTGGAGAGGAGACCCACCCGGGGATGCTCGAGCCCGAGGAACACCTCGGCGGCCACGGTGCCCATGAGGGCGAACTGGAGGATGTGACCAGGCTTGACGTCCGGATTGGCGCCCGAGTCGAGAACGACGGTTGGCAGCGGCGACGTGGGCCAGATCGAAGCGATCGACGGTCGGGAGACGCCCGGGACGCGGCCTACCAGGATGGCGGCGGCCGCCATGGCCGCTCCCGTGGAGCCGGCAGAGACGAAACCCGCCGCCTCCCCCGACTTCACCATTCGCGCCGCCACGCACACCGAGGCATCCGGCTTCTCCCGCAGGGCCCGAGCCGGGTCGTCTCCCATTCCGATCACCTCGGTGGCATGCACGACCGGTATGTCGGACCGTCGATCACTGAGCAGGTCCCTGAGAATCGCCTCGTCACCGACCATGACCACGTCGACGCCCTGATCGGCAGCTGCCACCGCCCCGGCGACGAGCTCATCGGGGGCCTTGTCGCCCCCCATGGCGTCGAGGGCGATCAAGGGTTACTCGACCTCGACGACCTCACGGCCGTTGTACTGGCCACAGTTGGGGCACGCCCGATGCGGCAGCTTGGTCGCCTTGCAATGCGGGCAGGTCGACATGGTCGGACGGCTGACCTTCCACGCCGCCTTGCGGCGTCGGGTGCGGCTGCGCGACATCTTCTTCTTGGGCACCGCCATGAGCAGCACTCCTCCATCACGATTGGGAAACGTCTCTGTCCGACGAACGCTCGGTCGATTGGTCGGACGAACGGTCGGCGAACAACCCCTCCAGGACGGCAAAGGGCGAGTCGGAGCCCTCGTCGTGGCCCTGGCAGGGGTCTCTATTCAAGTCGCTTCCGCACGTCGGGCAAAGTCCCCGGCAGTCGGGACGGCACAGAGGCCGGAGCGGGACGGCGAGAGCGACCTCGTCTCGGACGGGTCCCGAGAGGTCGACGGTGTCATCGTGGCCCAGGGCGTAGCCATCGTCGTCCGGCGACTCCTCGTAGACCTGGACAGCCGATACCTCCCCGGCCTCATCCCACTCGACCAGGCAGCGGTTGCAGACGAGGTGGGCGCGGTAGCGAGCAGTGAACCGGGCCATCACGCCCCCGTCGATGCCCTCGAGGACCACCTCGACCGCGGCCGGGCCGGTCACCTGCGACTCCCCCACCCTCAGATCGAGCTCCAGCTTTCCTGTCTCAACCCGGCGCTCTCCCGGACGATCGACCAGATCGGAAACGAGGAATCGGAGTGGTGTCACAGCGGCACCTCGGGCGGCTTCGGCCGCGCCCTGTGAAGCTCTTCTCGGGAGTAGTGGACCTTGCCCAGGAGTTCGCTGAGTAGGTTCTCGATCCTCTCCAGGCCCCGCTCGATGTCGTCCTCGGCTTCGAGCCGGGCCCGGCGGGACTCTCCCTCCGCCCGCCGCACGAGGATGTTGGCCTCCTCCACCGCCTCGGCGACGATGTGGGATTCGGACACGAGGCGGGCTGATTCCAGCTTGGCCTTGTCGATGATGTCCTGGGCCTTCTCGTTGGTTCGGGCTATGAACGCTTCCCGCTCCCTGACCATCCATCGTGCCGCCCGGAGTTCGTCGGGGAGCTCGCCCCGGAGCCTCTCCAGCATCACGAGGAACTGTTCGCGGTCGACGAGCACGCTCGACGACAACGGCATGGTCTTGGCCTCGTGGAGATGAGCGATGAGGTCGTCGACCATGTCCTGGAGCTCGCCCACCGACGAGCGGGGACGAGGCTCGTCGATGGCGGCCGCGACCACTGCCCGTGAGGACACCGTCTGATACGACTCCGGCTGGTAGTCGTCCCCGTCATCGACCTCGCCGGCTTCCTCGGCTCCGTCATCGAAGCCGACGTCGAGGACGTCGAGCGGGTCGTCGGAGAAATCGTCGTACTGGTCGTCGCTCATGCCAACCGATCCTCGAGGGCGGATGCCACGTGGGCGGGCACCAGGCTTCGGTAGTCGCCCCCCAGTCTGGCAACTTCACGAACCAAGGACGAGGAAAGGTACGACCACTCGGGGTTGGTGGGCAGGAAGACGGTCTCCACCCCGGCGAGGGTCCGGTTCATCTGCGCCATCTGCAGTTCATAGTCGAAATCGCTCACGGCTCGCAGGCCCTTGACGACGACATCGACACCGACAGACCGGGCGAAGTCGACCAGGAGACCGTCGAAGGACTCGACCTTGACCCGGTCGGCGAACGCCTCCGAGATCAACTCCTTGCGCTCATCCGCCGAGAACATCGGCTCCTTCGACGGGTTGGCGACGACGGCCACGACGACGTGGTCGAAGATCTCGATCGCCCGCTCGATCACATCGATGTGGCCGTTGGTCGGCGGGTCGAAGCTACCCGGGCACAGGGCGGTGGTCATGTGTCGTTTCCCTCGGGTTCCGGCATGTCGGTCTCATCCTTGACGTATCTGTAGATTCTGGCGTCTCCGTAGCGACGATCGGTGGCAACCGCCCAACCCGGAGGCGCGACCGGCTCCAGGTCGCCCTCTCGGCGGCTGACCACCACCTCTCCGTCAGGAGCCAGCATCAGGTCCACGGATGCCAGTTGGGAGCTGACGACGGGGGTGCTCAGGTCCCAAGGGGGGTCGATGAAGACGAGATGGAACTGGCGCGACCCGGGTGCGGCCAGGAAGTCGCCGACATCCTGAGCGATCACCGTCCCGCCCAGACCCACCACCGTGACGTTCTCCCGCAGCGCCGCCAGGGCCTGGCGTCCCTTCTCCACGAACGTGGCCGTGGTGGCCCCTCGCGAGAGCGCCTCCAACCCGTAAGACCCCGACCCGGCGTAAAGGTCGAGAACGTCGGCATCTTCCACCCATCCCCCGATCGAGGAGAAGACTGCCTCCCGCACGCGGTCGGTGGCCGGTCGGGTGCGGTCTGTGTTGGGGGCGGCCAGGCGGCGGCCCTTGGCAACGCCGGTGATGATCCGCATTGCCTCACCCTACGGTGCCAGGCGGAGATCGGAAGGTGGCCGAGGGCACAGACGGAGGCCGGAAGGCGGAAGCACGATGGTGCCAAGTGGTAGGACATTCAGGGGAGTGATGGCAGCATGGGGCGATGGCCAACAACGTCCTCGGCGAACCCCTCATGCCCTGCGCCCTCGATCCCCTGACGGGCTACTACCGCGACGGCTGCTGCAACACCGGCCCTGAG
>DATFFO010000057.1:0-8241 GCA_035250025.1 Acidimicrobiia bacterium | reverse complement strand
GGACGGTGGCGACATCGAACCAACGTGCAACGCACTGGACCCAGTGCCGTGCGTTGCACGCCAGTCGTGACAACTGAATAATCATGGAGGGGTCGCATAGTCCGGTCTAGTGCGCAGCACTCGAAATGCTGTAAGGGGCGTGAGCTTCTTCGTGGGTTCGAATCCCACCCCCTCCGCTGAATTCTGTGGACGTCTTCTAGCGTCTCGGTTCACGGAAGGGCGTGATGACCATCGACAATCCGGCTCTGCGCCATCTGGGTGAACTCGGTGTAGACCACGAGGTTCGCCGGCATGGCCGCGTCGACTCCTTGCTGGAGGCCG
Source organism: Acidimicrobiia bacterium (assembly GCA_035250025.1). Classification (GTDB taxonomy): domain Bacteria; phylum Actinomycetota; class Acidimicrobiia; order Spongiisociales; family ZC4RG35; genus DATFFO01. The sequence goes on along the minus strand of DATFFO010000057.1, from coordinate 7,920 downwards.
CCGAAGCCCGAGGCGTCGACCCCGCCGACCTGATCAAGACCATGGTCGTGCGAAGAGGCCACGACGACTACGTCCTTGTCCTCGTCCCCGGTGACAGGACGATCGCCTGGCCCCGCCTCCGGCAATTGCTCGGCGTCAACCGCCTGTCCATGCCCGACGCCGACGAGGCCAAGGCGGCGACCGGCTACGAGCGGGGGACCATCACACCCTTCGGAACCACGAGATCCTTGCCGTTGGTGGCGGACGAGCGCATCGGCGGGCACATGGTCTCGATCGGGGGAGGCGATCACGGTGTCGGTGTCCTCATCGACGGAGACGTCCTCCTCACCATCACCGCGGCGACGGTGGCCGATGTGACCGATCCGCAGTAGGCGGGCGTACCATCTTCCCAACCGGAGGGGTGGCCGAGCGGTCGAAGGCGACGGTCTTGAAAACCGTTAGGCCCCTTGCGGGGTCTCGCGGGTTCGAATCCCGCCCCCTCCGCCAGCGCGGGTTCAGCCCGTCTGGGGGTCGTTGGGCCGCTTGATGGCCTCGTTGAGGTCCTTGGCGCCCAGGTCCAACTCCAGGATGCGCTCCGCCGCCGAGAGGTGCTCCCGCTCGGCGCGGGCGATACGCTCCCGCGCCTTCAGTTCCTCCATCTTGAGGTTATGGCGATGGGTCATGAGGGAGCGGACGGCCACCGTCACGGCGGCCAGGGCGATCACCCCGGCCACGACCCAGGCGATAGCCGGGTTATCGCTCGACCCGATGACGACGAAGATCGGGATCATCAGCGCGGTGAGCGGGATGAGGATCCAGATGTTGTCGCCGAGTCCTTTGCTTTCGCTCATCGAGAACGGAGATTACCCCGGTGGCTCGGCGAGGAACTCGGTGGTGAACACCGAGTCGATTTCGACCGGTTCCGCCAGGGCCTCGTACTCGATCAGCAGCTCCTGGAGCGCCTCCCACTGTTCGGCCGTCTGCCAGGCGAGGCCGTTGGCGGCGGTGAGGTCGCTGACGGCGTCGACGAGCTCGGTGTCGAGGATGAATCGCTGGTGGTCGGCGTCGCCGTCCTCGCCGACATACCTCATCACGATGTCGATGGCCTCTTCCCGGTTGTCCCGGGCATGCTCGATGCCCCGGATGGCGGCTCGCATGAAGCGCCCGAGCACGTCGGGCCGCTCGGCGATCTCGGTCTCGGTGGCGACATAGGCCAGGCCCAGCGTCGGCACTCCATAGTCTGCCGCGTCCCACAGATTCAGCTCGAACCCCCATCCCCGAATGGTGTCGGGCTCGTTCGACTTGAAGACGGGGTAGACGTCGACCTGACGTTCTGTGAGGACCCGCGGGTCGAAACCGACGTTGATCAACTCGACGTCGTCCGGGTCGAGCCCGACGGCGTCCATGATGGCGAAGACGTCGGGCGGCGGGGTGCCCTTGTACCCGACGCTCTGGCCAGACCAGTCTTGGGGCGACTCGATGCCGCTCTCCGCCAGCGCCACGTAGGCCTGCTGGCCCCGCTGGCCTACCAGGCCGATCGAGACCAGGGGCAGCCCGGGGTCGGCCCGGCGCTGAAGCAGGACGGCGGCGTCCTGGGTCGTGATGTCGACTTCGCCCGCCGCCAGGAGTTGGAGGTGCTCGCCTCCCCCGGCGGAGTGGCGGACCTCGACGTCGAGGCCTTCGTCGGCGAAGAAGCCCAGCTCCTGGGCCACGTAGACACCCACGAAGGGAAGGTTGGCCTGCGGAGTGAACCCCGCCATGAACGTGACGTGGTCTCCGTCGCCGCCCGTGGCCTCGCCGGCGCAGGCGGCCAGCATCAACGCAGCGACGGCCACACACAGCGGTTTCATGCCCAGTGCACCGTCCGCCGCTCCGCCGCTACGACCAGCCGATAGACCCCTGCGCTGAGCAAGGTGAGGGCGACGACGGCGGCGAAGAGGGAAGGCATGTCCAGGTTGTTGTACGACAGCCACATGAGGCGCCCGAGACCCGACGATGCTCCCATCCATTCGGCGACGACCGCCCCGATCATGGCCAGGGGAGCCGCCACCTTGAGGGCGGCGAAGAGGAACGGCCGGGCAGACGGCCAGCGGGCCTGAGTGAAGTACTGGCGGGCGGGCACGTCGATCGAGCGGAACCAGTCGGTGACGGCCGGGTCCACCGAGCGGAAGCCTTCCAGGGAGTTGATGAGGACGGGGAAGAAGGTGAGGAGGGCGGTGACGATCACCTTGGGCCCGTGGCCGAACCCCATCCAGATCGTGAGGATCGGGGCGACGGCGATGATGGGCGTGGATTTGATGAGAAGGGCAAGTGACATCACCCCCTGCTCGAGCTGGCCCCAAAAAGTGACCAGCACGGCCATGGCCAAACCGACGGCGGCACCGAGCGCCAACCCCGCCAATGCTTCGCCGAGGGTGACGAGAGAGGCAGGTACAAGTCCCGTGACATCCTCGCCCAGCACGCCGGCGATGTCGCTCGGCGCCGGGACGAGATACACGGGCGTATCGGTCAACCTGACGGCGATCTCCCAGGCCGCCAGGGCCAGCACGACCAGGGCCAGGCCAGCCCGTGTCCGGCGAGTCATCCGGCCGCGCCTAGCGGTGCGTCGGCCAGGCGGAGGCCTGCCCGGGCCCGTCCCACGACGTTCTGGAAGAGTTCGGAATGCTCCTCCCGGGGCCGGGGAAGATCTACCGACACCACTTCAACCAACCGGCTGGGGCGAGGTGAGAGCAGGACGAGGCTGTCGGCGAGCTTGACGGCCTCGGGGATGTGGTGGGTCACCCACACGACGGTTGGCCGTATGCGTTCCCAAATCGCCAGCAACTCGTCGGCCAGGTTTTCCCGGGTGAGTTCGTCGAGGGCGGAGAACGGCTCGTCCATCAGCCACACCGACGCCCCCACGGCGAGCGTGCGGGCGAGCGCCACCCGCTGCTGCATGCCGCCCGAAAGCGAAGCCGGGTAGGCGGCGGCGAAGTCGGCCATCCCGACCATGGCCAGCAGCTTCTCGGGGTCCGGCGTGGACCGCTCCGGGCGAGGGTTGAGCGACTGCGCCAGAGCCACGTTGTCGGCCACGGTCTTCCAGGGCAACAGCGCCGGTTGCTGGGCCATCCAACCGATCTCCTTGTTGGCTCTCACCTCGTTGGGACTCCGCCCATCGATGGTGATCAGACCCGATGACGGCGTCGCCAGGCCACCTATGAGCCGAAGGAGGGTGGACTTGCCGGACCCGGAAGGCCCTACGACGGCCGTGAACGTGCCTGCCTCCAGATGGAGGTCGATGGAGTCCAGCGCCTCGACCGCATCGAACGACTTGGAGACGTTGGCGAGGTCGATCGGGCGGCTCACCGAGAACCCCGCACCGGCAATCCCAAGCCTTGGCGGCCGTGGAGCCGTTCGGGCACGATGCGCATCGCTCCCCACCCATCGGTGTCGGTCAGCTCGGCGCGTTCGCCGGCTCCCTGGCCGAGATACCGCACCGACAGCCTGCGAACCAGGCCCTTCACGCCACCAGGCACCTCTTCATCAGTGACCTCGACCGCCAGCCCGGTGAGGAAGGCCCGTCGTAGCGGCGGCCAGGGCTCGTCGAGCGTGAGGGAGACCTGTGGGTTCTCGCTGACGTACGCCCGCCACGAAGCACCGGGGGAAGCAGCCAGCCACATGGCGGTGCCATCCCACTCGTACCAGAGCGGCACGACGTGAGGGGTGCCGTCGGTACGGATGCAAGCGAGCTGGGCCCCCCACAGCCCGCTGAGGAATTCGTCCAGCTCGGCTGCATCCAGTTCCTGGCTCGGTCCGAGCGGCTCGGTGGCAGCCCATCCGTAGGGCTGATAGGTCAGGGCGCCGAGCCGATGCGACAGGAGCGCGGCCAGCCGGCGCAGCGACCCGTCGGTGCGTTCCACGACGGCGCTGTCGGCTCGGGCCAAGGGAATGCCGACCACGAGGGCGGCCGTGGGCCTGACCCCGTCGGCGCAGATGGGTACCGCCACCTCGAGCACCTCGCCATCGCCGGCGGAGGCCGAGCCGGCCTGGCGGATCGATCGGAGGTCGGGGTCGTCGCCGGGCTGCCCCGCCGCCATCAAGAGCGCGTCGGGAGCGCCGGGAGGGCGGTGATCGCCCGTCTGGTAGACGACGCGCAGCGGCTGGGGTGACGGGCGCTCGGCCACGACCACGGTGCCTTCGCGGTCGGGCCAGGTCAGGGCGACGGTCTCGTCGAACGGGCCGGATTCGGTCTCCTGCCGGAACGCTTCGACGAGCATGTCGACTTCTTGGGGGCGATCGGGAAGCAACCTGGCGAGGGCGGGCCCGACTTCATGGTGCCCACCTGCTGTCACGACGTAGCCACGGGCCCTGAGGGTGTTGAGCAGGGCATATAGACCCGACCTCGACCCGCCCAGGTCCTCGAGTAGTTCGGCCGTCGTCAGGCCTTCCCTCGCCTCGCTCAGGACTTCAAGCAGGCTGAGGGCGCGGTCAGCCGCGGGTACCTGCTGGGAGTAATCGAGGGCGGCCACAGGCGTAGCTTAGTCCTCTATCGAGGACAGCCGTCCAGCATGCTGTACGCGGTGGGCGCCAAGGAGCCGGGCTAGCCTTCTGGAGCCCATGATCTACGGTCAGGTCGATACCACGACCACCACGCTGCCAGTCGTGGAAACGGTGACGGCGGCTAGGCCGCTCACCGACTTCCTGGTGGACCTGTTTGGCCTCGACCGCGACAGCCTGTCCGCCGGGTTGCTGGGTGCGATCATCGAACCGCTGCTCCAGATCCTGGTGATCCTGTTCCTGGCCTGGATAATCGTTCGGGTCCTACGTCGAGTGGGGCGGCGGGTCCTGGATCGGGTGAAGGACGAACCCTCGACCGTCCCCTCCCGTCGCAGCCAACGCCTGGAGACGTTGGGCAGCGTGGCATCGAGCGTCACCGCCTTCGTGGTGTGGACCGTGGCGCTGGTGACGATCCTCGGTTCGGCGTTCGGCATCAACATCGGGCCGTTCCTGGCCGGCGCCGGCATCCTGGGCATCGCTCTCGGGTTCGGCGCTCAGGACCTGGTCAAGGACATGATCTCGGGCCTCTTCATGATGGTGGAGGACCAGTACGGGGTCGGCGACGTCGTTGACGTCGGCGAGGCCAACGGAGTCGTGGAACGCCTGGGGATCCGCTCGACGCGCATACGCGACGTCACCGGAACGCTGTGGCACGTTCCCAACGGTGAGATCCGACGGGTCGGGAACATGAGCCAGGAGTGGTCGCGATCGCTGCTCGACATCAGCGTCGCCTACAACACCGATGTGGACGATGCCGCCGAGCTCATCAAGGGCGTCGCCGATGAGATGGCCACCGAGGAGGCATATGCCGACCTGTTCCTGGCCGACCCTGAGATCTGGGGGGTCGAGTCGGTGCTTCCCGACTCCGTGGTGATACGGCTGGTCATCAAGACGCGACCCGGCGAGCAGTGGGCCATCTCACGGGAGCTGCGCCGGCGCATCAAGTTCGCCCTCGACGGCGCCTCCATCGAGGTACCCATCGCCCAGCGCACTGTCTGGGTACGGAGGCCCGATGATCCGTCGCCAGGGGTTCCCAAGGATCCCCGGGCACCGTCGGTGGCGACAGGCAAGGGAGCGGCCGAGGAGGGGGCGGACGCCACCTCCGACGGTCAGACCGAAGCGTTGTCCGAGGAGACTCTTTAAAGCGGCGCGAACAGGTCGACGGCGTTGCCGTCGGGATCGTGGACCGAGGCGTAGCGCTGGCCCCAGGGAGCGTCGAACGGCTCCATGTGAGGCGAGCCACCAGCATCCACCAGCTTGGAGAACATGTGGTTGACCTCGTCGGGGCCGTCGCACAGGAAGGCGAGGGCGGTGCGAGGGCTGCCGCCGGTGGGCGGCTGCCAGTCCGAGAACGACATGACGCTGGCCTCGGTGTCGAGCATGATGCGCAGCCCGCCAGGCCCGGTCGCCTCTCCGTGGACAAAGTCCACCGCTTCGGTTGGGAACTCGAGACCCAGATGCCTGTAGAAATCGATGGCGCGGGCCATGTCCGAGACAATCACACCGATGGCGTCGAGCCGGGGCATGCCTTCGAGTCTATGCCCGGTCTTTGCTGTACCGCCGCTCGCGGGCGAACTTCTTCCAGTCCGACGCCTTGGTCGACCAGAAGATGTCGGTCGACACCGCTGCCAGCCCCAGAACTGCCAACCCCCACCCCACCCAGGCGGGCAGGTCGGCGGCGACTGCCGCTGGGATCAGGGCGAACGGCACGACCTTGGTCACCAGTGCACCGGCGGCATGCATCCACGCCCGTCGTCGGGCCGGTGTCCGCAGATAGGACAGGTAGTCGATCTTGACCCCGGGCTGGGGCTGGCGCGGGCCGGCCACGAACCATTTGGTGAAGCGCATGCCCATCGCCCGCCCTACCACCAAGTGCGCCAATCCGTGGGTCGAACCGAGGAGGGCGATCGTCGAAGCCCCAAAGATGATCCAATTCCACGGGTCGTCGAGGTAGTACGAGGCGGCTACGCCACCCAGCCCCGCGGCGGTGACACCGACGGCAATGGCGGTCCCGGGAGCCATGGGCACTGTGAGCATCGGCCAGGGGGCGAAGGCTCGCTGGTCGATCTCGGCGATGCGCGGACCGAAGCGCTCGACCAGCGTCGGCGACCGCTTCACCGCCGCGACCGCCTCCCAGAAGCCCGTTCCATCCAGCGACCCGGCTTCGTCTAGGGACCGGTCGGCTCGATCGAGGATGGCGAGGATCGCGGCGTCGTCCACCCCGTCAGCCTAATTTTGTGAACCGTCTTCGGCTTTGCGCCGCAAGTCGGTGAACAGAATCGGGGGGCTAACGGCCTCTCGAAGTCCGCGGCTGGTCGATGGCGACCAGCCTGCCACTCGTGGGAGCGGGGCTAATGGTGGTCGTGTGGTAGCGGCTACCCTTTTATCGCGACTCTGGAGAGATGGCCGAGTGGTCGAAGGCGCTCGCCTGCTAAGCGAGTAGGGGGCTAATAGCCTCCTCGAGGGTTCAAATCCCTCTCTCTCCGCCCCAGAGACCAGAGATCCCGGCTCAGCGGTAATTGCCGAGCCGGGATCCGGCGGATCAGGCGCTCAGTGCGGCCTGTGTGTCGGCGGAACCGGTGCTGATGGCGACCTTCTGCGGCTTCGCTTCGGGACGGACCGGAATGGTCACGGTCAGGACTCCTTGGTCGTACCGGGCGACCACGTTGCCGGTGTCGAGCGTGTTGCCCAGACGTATCTGGCGGCTATGGGTGCCAGTGGGGCGCTCTCTCACCAGCCAATTCACGGTCGACGTCTCCTCCACCGGCCGCTCGGCTGTCACCGTGAGCGTGTTGTCTTCGACGGTGACGTCGACCTTTTCGGGATTTGCTCCGGCCAAGTCAAACCGGAGTGTGAAGGTGCCGTCGCTTTCGTAGACATCCATAGGCATCAAAGCGCCCTGCCGGGTGGGCCCGAAGAACCGGTCCATCTCCGCGAAGGGATCGTACAAACGTGTCACGCTTCCTCCTTCGAAGTCGGAATCACTACAGTTAGCCAGTATAAAACCTGATGGACTTACTGTCAAGTTGCTGGCACGTACTTTGGCGATTTTGATCTCCAGAACAGGGCCCGCCCGGCCGATGGGTTGGCGGTGGAATTCCTGCGACGACGGAGCGGCGAGCTGCTGGCCGTACTAGGTGGCCTGGTCGCTCTCCAGTTGGCCCTCGGCTACGCCTCGAGCTGGGCGTCGATCGTCATCAGCGATGTCACCCATGTTCTGGTCGCCGTCGGAGCGGGTCTGCTCCTGATCCGGGAGTCGGCCCATCGCCACGGTTCGGATCGCAAGGCGTGGATCCTGTTCGGAATCGGCGTCGCCCTCTCCGGCCTGGGTGACTTCACCTGGGGCTGGTACGAGCTGGGCCTTGGCGTGGAGCCTCCGTTCCCGGGACTGGCCGATGTGTTCTA
>DATFFO010000056.1:0-8015 GCA_035250025.1 Acidimicrobiia bacterium | reverse complement strand
GAAGGCCCGCAGTACCGGCAGCTAGCGGCCGAGGCCGAAGAATTGGCGGCCGTCCCGCTGGGTCCGCCGTCATACTCAGTCGTCATGTTCGATCCGGTGGTCGTGGAGGGCGAGGGCGAGACCCGGGTCACCGGCCGGGTTGTGTTCTCGCGTCCCGGCGAGGCCAGCCAGTCCTTCGCCTGGGATGTGGTCGTCCGCGGTCCAGATGACCGACTCCGGATCTGGACCGTCAGCGAAGTCGACGACGAGCCCTGAGCGGCGGATAGCTCATGGCCTGGAAGTCGACGATCTCCGCTGCCCTCCGCCACCCTGTGGAGCACGCCGTTCTGCTGCTGCGCTCGGACCAGCGGTGGGGGCTGCCCCGCGCGGTGCTCGCCGAAGACGTGTGGGCGGGTAGCGCCGACCGGGCGGTGGAGATCATCGGCAAGCGTCTCGGCACTCCGGTGTGGGTCAATCGCTGCCTCCAGGCCGCCGAGGACTCGGAGAGGGAGCGCATCGATCTGGTCTTCGAGGTCACGGCGATCGACGCCGACGCCGGGCTGCCCGGCAACGGCCGATGGGTGGACCGGACCACGCTGGACACCGTCGGCCTCACGAACGAGAGCCGCCGCCGGATGCTGGAGCGCTACCTGGAGGGACTGGCGTCGGGCATCGTTCCTCCCGAGAGGCCACCGTGGTGCCGGACAGGATGGCTCGATGAGGTACGCCCCTGGATCGACTCCGTCGTTCGCCCTCATGAGGTGGTAGGACTGGACCAGATCAAGCAGTGGTCGATCTCGTCCGTGCTTCGTGTCCGCACCGACGGTCCCACGTTCTACTTCAAGGTGTCGGCCGACCTCCCGCTGTTCGTCGACGAGGGCGCCGTCGTCGGCGAGCTGGCTGGGCTCTTCCCGCGGCACGTGTTAGCCCCGCTTGCCGTCGAGCCGGAGCGGGGCTGGATGCTGTTTGCGGACCTCGGCGCGGTCGACGAGTTCCGCCCGATGGAAGAGAGGGAGGAGGCGTTCCGAAACCTGGCCGATCTCCACCTCCGCTCGGTGCCGCTGACACGGGAGCTGTTGGCGGCCGGCTGTCTCGACCGGCGTCTTCCAGTCCTCAGCCGACAGATGAAGGAGCTGTTTGCCGATAGGAGGATCATGGGCCGGCTGGAGGAGAAGGACCGCAGACTGCTGCGGAGGAGCATGGTCAGGTTGGAAGCCCTGTGCTCTGAGCTCGACGCCTGCGGGATACCCGCCACCCTCGTCCATGGCGACTTCCACATGGGCAACCTGGGCGGCAGAGCCGGCCAACTGATCTTCGACTGGACCGATGCGTGCCTGGCGCACCCGTTCTTCGACCTCCACAGCCTGGCATGGGAGGGGGCCGAGGATGCCGAACGGCTGCGAGCTGCCTACCTGGAGGCGTGGTCCGGAGTCTCCGGTGCCGAGCTGGCGCGGGCTCTGGATATTTCCCAGATCCTCATGCCGCTCCATCACGCCGTGAGCTACAAGGCGATTGCCGACTCCGTGGAGCCCGACATGAGACCCGAACTCGACTTCGCTCATCAGTATCTTGCCAGGCTGGCCGAGCAGCTGCGCCAGCGGGGGCGCCTACATCGAGTCGAACGGGTCCAAGGCGACGGCGTCGGGGGTGGTCTCGCCACAGAATTGGCAGGCGCGGAGTCCGGCGGCGATCTTGGAGCCGCATGACCGACAATCAGTGGGCCGCTTGGAGCGCACGCCGTCGACCGCTCCGTCGGCCCCGTCCAACTCGGCCAGCTTGGCGGCCAGTTGCTCGTCAGTGAATCCCTGCTCCCGGAGCATTGCCCACATCGCCTGGACGAGGAGGACGAGGCGGTCGATGCGGTCGTCGACGTCGTTCAGCTTGCGGGTTGACGTGAGGGCGTCGGCAGACCCGGCCGAACGGGCGAAGGCCGACGCCTGGGCGGCCGACTTCTGGCCCATGACATAGCCCCACATGAAGTCGAACATCGGCCGACAGCCTAGAAGGAGCGGGCGTGACGGGAAGGTATCAGATCGCTACAATGCGGAGTCTCCCGCCACGCGATCGCTGGTCATCTGGCAGTCGGTTGGCGCGTTCGGGGGTGGTGTAATAGGCAACACGGCAGGTTCTGGCCCTGTTATTGAGGGTTCGAGTCCTTCCCCCCGAGCCATCGGTCTCCTCCGGGAGACCGAACCTGGCCCCGTCGTCTAGCGGCCTAGGACGCTGGCCTCTCAAGCCAGTAACGCCGGTTCGAATCCGGTCGGGGCTGCCGCGTGAATCCCTCGCCTTCGGCGAGGGTTTCTGTTCTGGGTTCAACGTTCTCGGTGGTCCGTGTCCGTGGTGATCGGTGGGGGGATAACTTGGGGCGGCAATGAGCGGCGAGTCGGAGTATCAACGCAAGCGGGACTTTGGGGCTACCTCGGAGCCTCCCGCAGTTGTCGAGGCTGGTGATGTCGACCCGCTGACGGCGCCACCCGGCGACACCTTCGTCATCCAGCAGCACTACGCCACGCGGCTCCACCATGACGTCCGGCTCGAGATGATGAATGGCCAGACCCCGGTTCTGGTCTCGTGGGCCGTGCCCAAGGAGCTGCCCCGGGAACGCGGCGAGAAGCACCTGGCCATTCGCACCGAGGACCACCCCTTCGAGTATGGCTCGTTCCAGGGCTCGATCCCCGAAGGGGAGTACGGGGGAGGCGAGGTGCGCATCTACGACGAGGGCAGCTACGAGATGGTGAACCGCAGCGACGATCGAATCACCTTCCGGCTGGAAGGGAGGCGGCTGCGTGGCGTGTACCACCTGGTCAAAACGCACTTCGACGAGGACAAGGAGCAGTGGCTGGCGCTCCTCTCCGAGGACCAGCGCCCCCCGGCCGACAAGCGCCCGGCGCCCTCGCCGATGCTGGCGACGCTCACTGATGAGGCGTTCGACGACGCAGAGTGGGGCTTCGAGCCGAAATGGGACGGCATCCGTGCCCTGGCCGTCTGCAACACCACCACGACCCTCATCACTCGCAACGCCCGCGACGTGACGGCCGGCTACCCCGAGCTCCAGGAAGTCCACGTCGCCCTGGTGGCTCTGGACGCCATGATCGACGGCGAGATCGTCGCCTTCGAGAATGGACAGCCGTCTTTCCAGCGCCTCCAACAGAGGATGCACGTGCGAGATCCCGAGAAGGTGGAGAGGCTGGCGCGGCAGATCCCCGTCGTCTACATGGCCTTCGACATCCTCTACCTCGACGGACACGATCTCACCCAGGAGCCGCTGCGGGAGCGACGCCGGCGCCTGGAGGAAATCCTGGTGCCGACCGACAATGTCCAGTTGTCCCCGATGGTCGAGGGCGCCGGCATCGCCCTGTTCGAGGCGGCCGAAGCTCAGGACCTCGAGGGCATCCTGGCCAAGAAGCTCGACTCGAAGTACGAGCCCGGCGGCCGATCACGGGCGTGGCTCAAGGTGAAGCTGGTCTACGACGTCGATGTCGTCATCGTCGGCTGGACCGAAGGTTCGGGCAACCGCGCCGGGAATCTCGGCTCGCTCGTAATGGCGGTCTACGACGGTGACGACCTGCGCTACGTCGGCAACGTCGGCACCGGTTTCAACCGGGCCAGTCTCGAGGATGCTCTGAACCGGCTGCAGGGTCTGGGCGAGACCGGTCCCGCCTTCGACAGCTCGGTGGTCCGTTCGACCCCCGAGCTGCGGAAGGTGCATTGGGTGGAGCCCGAACTCGTGGCCATGATCGAGCACCGCCAGCTCACGGCGGCCGGGCGCCTGCGGGCGCCGGCCTTCAAGGGCTTCCGCGAGGACAAGTCACCCCGCGAGTGCACGATCGACCAGCTGGCGACAGAGACGACGGCGGGTTAGCGCCGAAGGTTGGGCACGACGACCTTGCGGTGATACCGATCGAGAAAGACGGCGAACTCTTCGGATGTGACAACCGAGTCCGGATTGGTGTTCTCGGTGAAGATGCCCATGGTCCTGGCCCAGTCGAATGGGTTCGCAAAGGGGGCGTTGACCCCGATGTCGGAGCCGGGCACGATCACGTTCTCGCCGATGTTGACTTCACCCAATTCGAGCCTCCTCAAGGTCTCGTCGACGCTCTTTCGCCACTCGTCCATATCGATGCCGACCGGGTCTGGCTTGCGATCCTTCGTGCTCTCCGGTGGCTGGGCCCACTCCTTGTGCCCGCATAGATTCGCCGTCGGCTGGCCGATGTGCCGCAGGATGGCGGCATCGAGCATCCGGTAAGCCTCCAACTGCTCTTCGGGCCACGGGTCAGACGGGCTACCGGTGTGCTCGGCCTCGATCCCGACCATCTCCCGGGAGTGGTCGAGGAAGGTGTTGCCCTGCCACTGGCCGTCCCCAGCATGGTTTGCCTTTCCGGATGCCACTACATAGACGGTCCCGGAGCGGCCGAGACCGTAGTGGCACAGAGGGCCGGCCAGGTCCGGCCGACCCTTGACCAGGCCGGTCAACGAGGGCAGGTCGCCTCCTGCCAGGACTCCCGTGTGATGGTTGATGATCCCCTTCGGGTCCATCGACGCCTCGCCACGCGTCCGCCAACCGTCGACCTCGACTACGACCAGACCTGCATCTCTGGCGGTGTCCGCCAGCCACAACATGCGTCCCGACATGGCACCTCCATAGGGTCTCGCCGGAGTGCGATCCCCGCCCCGAAGCTACACCCTTGCCGTCTGTGGTGTCGGGCGCGATAACCCCCTCTGTTCTGTCGCATCGATTCCGTCAAGCACGGGTCGTTCGATGGGCGGGAACGGTAAGGCGGACGATGGGGCGGGTGTCGTTGCGGCGGGCGATCTCGACGAAGCCGTGGGCCGCGAACATCGAAATGATGCCTGTGAAATAATCGACGGTCGAGGAGCGGGTCCCGTCGACGGGGTAGGCCTCGATGACCGCTGCTCCGGCGTCGCGGGCGAACTGGACGGCAGCGGCGAGCAGTCCCTGGGCAATCCCCTGCTTGCGGTTGCCGGGGGCGACCACGAAGCAGTTGATCGACCACGACGGCACCTCGTCGACGGGCTTCAACAGGCGCGACCTCGCCACGGTCGGGAAGTCGCTGCGGGGACCGACCTGGACCCAGCCGACCGGGCGGTCGTCGACGTACCCGAGGAGGCCGGGAGGACGCCGGGCGGCTTGGACCGCCTCGGCGAATCGGTCGCGGTTGTCCTGTTTCGTCGGGAAGCCGCCGTCGGGACGCCGCCAGTGCATGCAGAAGCAGCGTCTCGCCACCCCCCGGTCGCCGAACAGCGCTTCCATGTCCGGAAAGCGATCCTCTGTCAACGGCAGGGTGATCATCGCGCCGACACCCGTCTCGCTGGCGTGGGACCAATTCTCGAAGCCGTCCATCGCGAAGACCGTAGGCGAGATTCAGGACTGAATCTGTCCTAAGCCGACTCGGAAGAGGCGAAATCTGGGCAAACGTTCCTGTGAGCACGCGTAGGCGGGCAGGCGTAGCGTCGGAACGATCCCCGAGGAGGCAGGATGCGATATCGATCGAGTGTCTCGGTGGCAGTGGCGGTGTTGGTGCTGGTGGGAACGGTCCCGGCCGGTGGCGCCCAGGAAGGCTTCACGCCCGGGGCACCCGGGCTGGGCGACCCCTACTTCCCTCTGGACGGCAACGGCGGCTACGACGTCGAAAACTATGGCCTCCGCCTGAACTACGACCCGGAAACAGACGTACTTGCCGGCGTGGTCACGATCACTGCCACCGCCACTCAGAATCTGTCTGCCTTCAACCTCGACCTCGAAGGCCTCGAGGTCCGGTCGGTCATTGTCGGCGGCGCCCCCGCCACCTGGTCGAGGGACGGGAACGAGCTCACGGTCACCCCCGTCGCCGGCATCGCCTTCGGCGAAGAGTTCATGACCGTGATCACCTACGACGGGATTCCGGTCCTCCAACCCGACGGGAGCGGGTTCATCGCCACCGACGACGGGGTGGTGGTGATCGGCCAGCCGCACGTGGCCGCCAGCTGGATCCCGGTCAACGACCACCCCCTGGACAAGGCCAGCTTCACATTCGAGATCACGGTGCCGGATGGCTTGGAGGCAGTGGCCAACGGCGTCCTGGTCAGACAACGGACCCGCGCCGGCACCACGACGTGGACCTGGCGGGCCGACGAGCCCATGGCGCCCTACCTGGCGATGATGGTGGTCGGGGAGTTGGAGATCGACGCCTATCGCATCGGAAGGATCCGCGCCTGGGATGCCTTCGACCCCGACCTGTTCGCCAAGCCCCTGCCGCGCACCGGCGACCAGTTCGCGTATAGCCAGACAGCCGACTTCGCCTACAAGCGTCTCAGCCGCACTATCAGCGTGCCGGCCGAAGGCGCCGAACTGTCGTTCTGGGTGGACTACGAGATCGAGGAGGGCTGGGACTACATGTTCGTCGAGGCTCACACCGTGGGTGAAGACGACTGGACCACCCTGCCCGACCTCAACGGAAACACCAGCCAGGACACCGGCTTCACCTGCCCCGGTTGGCAGGACTTCCACCCATTCCTGCTCCACTATCAGGACGGCGACTGCAGTCCTGTAGGGACCAGCGGCGAGTGGTGGGCGGCCACGTCATCGAGCGACGGATACGAGCAATGGGCCGTGGACCTGGCGGCGTACGCGGGCCAGGACGTCGAGGTCTCCATCACCTACGCCACCGACTTCAGCGTCCAGGCGCTGGGGATAGTGCTGGACGACATCGTCGTCTCGACCGGCGAGGGCACGACCTCGTTCGAGGAGGACGGTGACGTCCTCGACGGCTGGATCGCCCCGGGACCTCCCGAGGGTAGCCCGGGAAACGCCAACGACTGGACTACGGGTGGTCCCGACCTCCTCGGCCCGACCCTTGGAGACATCGCCGCCGGGTCGCTGGCTCGCCAGGGCGAGATCATCGGGTTCCTGGACCAATACTTCGGGCCCTATCCGTTCAGTTCCACCGGTGGCATCGTCGACGACTCCGGCGCCTTCGGGTTCGCCCTCGAGAACCAGACCAGACCCATCTACAGCAGGTTCTTCTTCGGCGACTCGGTCTCGGGCGACGCGGTGGTGGTCCACGAACTGGCCCACCAGTGGGTGGGCGACAGCCTCGCCCTGGGCGGGTGGCAACACATATGGCTCAACGAGGGCTTCGCCACCTACACCGAGTGGCTGTGGAGCGAGGCGGAGGGCTTAGGCACGGCGCGGGAGATCGCCAACTCCATCTACAGCATCCCCCGGGGATCCGCGTTCTGGAATGTGCCGATCGGTGACCCCGGCCCGGACGGACTTTTCGACATCGCCGTCTACTTCCGGGGAGCGCTGACACTGCACGCCCTGCGCATGAGGATCGGCGACGACGCCTTCTTCGACCTGGTCCGTACCTGGATCGATACGAACCTCGGAGGAAACGTGACGACCGACGAGTTCATCGCCTTGGCCGAGGAGATGTCGGGCCAGGAGCTGGACGAGTTCTTCGACGCCTGGCTCTACACCGGAACCAAGCCGCGACGCCCCAGCGGCGTGGTGGCGTCGACACCGGTGAGCGTTGTCGACATGCCCGATGTCGTCCGGAGTCAGATCGGCCGGTTCGACAAGAAGGACCTGATGGGCGACTGAACGCGGCCGGGGCCGTCGATCAACCTCCGTTGTCGCCCATCGATCTCCGCCAGAAGCGCAGCGATCGGTGGGCGAAACGAGGCGTGGGGGGATGAGCGAGACTCAGGAGAAGATGCGCTTGTCGCCTTGCTTCTTGCGGCGTTGCTTCTCGGCCTCGCGGCGCTGGGCCTCTCGGCGCTCGGCGGGGGTCTGCGGCGGGGGCGGAGGACGGGGGAAGCGTTCTTCCATGAGGATGGCGGCGGGGGCGGCGGTGAACACCGACGAGTAGGTGCCGACGAGGATTCCGATGAGCAGGGCGAGGGCGAAGTCGGTGAGGGTGTCGCCGCCGAGCACGAAGAGCGCTACGAGGATGAAGAGGGCGCCAAGGCCGGTGTTGATGGTGCGGGGCACCGTCTGGAGGCAGGCGTCGTTGGCGATGTCGGCCATGGAGTCT
>DATFFO010000055.1:0-3152 GCA_035250025.1 Acidimicrobiia bacterium | reverse complement strand
GCTCCCTGGAAAAGGCGGTTTCGCGGGGCAAGCTCGAGACCGACGACCGCGACGCCGCCGTTGCGCGCCTGGGCTTCTCCACCGACTACGCCGATCAGGCTGACCGCCAGCTCGTGATCGAAGCCGTGACCGAGAGCGAGGAGCTCAAGCACCAGATATTCGCCGATCTCGACGCCGTGGTCCCACGCGACTGCGTGCTCGCTTCGAACACCTCCTCCATCCCGATCACGCGGCTGGCGGCGGCCACGTCGCGTCCTTCCGAAGTCGTGGGTCTCCACTTCTTCAACCCGGTGCCGGTCATGGCCCTCGTCGAACTGGTGACCACGCCCCTGTCTGACTCCAGGATCGAAGCACAGGTGGAGGAATTCGCCACCGTGCGGCTCGGCAAAACCGTCATCAGGGCCAAAGACCGGGGCGGTTTCGTGGTGAACATGCTTCTCGTGCCCTATCTGCTCGGCGCGGTCCGGATGTACGAGGGGGGCCATGCGTCGGCGACAGACATCGACGCCGGCATGCGGCTGGGCGCCAACCACCCGATGGGCCCCTTGGAACTGTGCGACTTCATCGGGCTCGACACGATGAAGCTCGTCGCCGACGTGCTCTTCGACGAATTCAAGGAGCCGCTGTACGCCTCGCCGCCGCTCCTGACCCGGCTGGTGGAAGCGGGACGGCTGGGAAGGAAGACCGGGTCCGGGTTCTACGACTACCAGTGAGACCTATCGCCGCTACCTCTGGCCCTGTAGGCTCGTTGATGAGATGTTCCGCAATGGACTCCTGGTCCTCGTGGCGGGCCTATGCGCCGCCTGCATGGGCCTGGGCGCGGAGGTGCTCCGGGGCGATCTGAACACCGAGACCAATCTCGAGTTCGACATCGGTGCGACCGAAGCCACTGGCGCCTTGCTGGCCTTCGACCCAACCCAGCATCGAATGGACATCGTCATCTCGATCGAGCCGCTCGACCAGGCCGACGACATGAACATCGTGATTGTCACCGACGGTGGCACCAGGTTCCAGGTGCTCGGCTCATTCGCCGCCTGCACCGAAGAGGACGGGTTGCGGAGATGTGAGCGCCAGCTGCCCATCCTCCCGAATGAGCAGGTGGGCTCCTGGCGGGTCGAAGCCGTGCGTGGCGACTCCACGATCTCGACCTCTGTTCAGGTCGCGGTCAACTGGATCTCGATCAACTCCTGATCGCGGACCAATAGCGGGTCAGGTGGTGTCAGCACCCATGCCAGCGACCGGCTCGTCTGAGGCCGCTATCTCAGAGACCGAGAGCTGGCCCTCGACCACCTGGCGCGCCGCCTCCGCCAGCCTCATCCGTCTGCCGCGGGCGTACCGTCGCAGTATCGAGAACGCCTGTTCGGGTGCGATCCCGGCGCCCTGGGCGATCATGCCCTTGGCTTGTTCCAGGATGACGCGAACCCGGAGTGCCACCTGGAGTTGGTCGGCCGTTTCCCGCGCCTCGTTCACGGCGCGGGCCTGGAGGACGGCGATGGTCGCAACGTCCGTGAGGCCCTGAATCACGGCGATGTCTTGTTCGGTGAGGCGGTGGTCGCCTCCTTCGAACAGGTTCATGGCCCCGATGACCTCGTTGCGCAGCCGCATGGGCACCGCGTGGACGGCGGTGTACCCGGCATCGATCGCTTCCTTCATGATGATTGGCCAACGATTGACCTCGTCGGCCGGATCCTCCACGAAGACGTAGCGACCGGTGGTGAATGCCTCGTAGCAGGGCCCCTCGCGGCGCTGCATCTCCAACAGTTCGATGAGCCGGGCATGCTCGCCGGAATAGGCGAGCATGTTCAGGTTCCCATCCTCGTCAGACATCATGAGCCCCACGGCGGCCACCTCGAACATGTCGAGAACCTTCTCGACCAGGCTGTAGAGAACCTCGGCAACATCGAAGTCGGCGACAAGAGTGTCGGCGAGCTCGACGAAGGCACGAACGAGGCGATGTTCATGAGTGGGAATGGTGACCCCCCTGCAGCGGACGACCGGCCAAAATGGTACACGCCGTCAGCCCGTTGATGGGCGGCAAACTTGGCCGAGGTGGCCGGACCGCCCGGCGAGGAGGATGGGCATTGGGCAATGCAGGCTTTCCCCCGAGCGCGTGAGCGGCCCGGCCACAGCAGAGCTACCCGTCCAACCAGAGCCCCAAACGGCTGCCGAACTCCGGACCGGATGTTGCGTCCACTCTCAGACACGAAGAGAGCGGACCCCCGACCTCGTTCTCCACTGAGGTCGGCGACCCGCTCTCCTTCGCTCCGCTCCCACCAATCCCCCGATAACCCCATTGCCCGCGAGAGAGGCCCTTGAAACCTGACTCGTACTGGGCTTGTCGGGCCGCCACGCGGGGAGGAGAGGGCATTGGGCTGCAGGCTTCCCCCGACGCAGTGGCGGCCCGGCGACCATTTTGCACCTCCGCTCGTCCAATGTTGGGGATCTCCAGGTGGAACCGGCGGACGACCACGCCCGAACCTCCGGGATCGGCTGACGCCAACCACCACCCAATGCCAGTTATGCGTCGGCGATACGAGCTTTTTTCTTGGTTGGGGCGGCGCGCGTTTGGCGCCATGGCCGGCCGATCACCCGGTAGAACTTTGCCTGCGAGAACCACGCTGGCGCGATCGATCCGGTGTCGGAGATGTCGTGGGGTCGCTATATCTCACACAGGTCGTGTGGCTCGAGGAGATGCAAGGCCAGCATGATCCTGCCAAGCGCTGCGAATTCAGTCGGGCAAACCGGGCGGTCCCAGCAGCTCGATGCCGTACTCAGCCGCAATCCGGCCCAGCTCATCCGGCGCGGGCATCGGATGATCCGAAGGCGGCATACTCACCGACTCGGCCTGGTCCCCCACGGCCCGCACGAAGGAATCGAATCCGGATGGGCTGGTACCGATCAGAAACCGCGCTGGCTGAGATGAAGTCACCGCAAAGCCATGGGGTACCCCCTTTGGCAGGAAGGCGAGAAAACCAGGACCACCGATGCTGCGAGACCCGTCCAACCAGAAGGTCAACTCGCCGTCGAGCACGTAGAACCACTCATCCTCCCGCTGATGCTTGTGGGGTGGCGGCGCATGACCGCTGGGGGCAGTCTGCTCCACTAAGGCGAGCCGGCCATCGGTGACTTCACCCGAGGCCCTGATGATGGCC
>DATFFO010000054.1:0-29345 GCA_035250025.1 Acidimicrobiia bacterium | reverse complement strand
AGGCCAAGGACGAGATCAGGACCCAGCAGACGATGAGAAGGCCGGCCTGGCAGGCGAGGGCGGCCAGAGCCGTTTCGGGGTCGCTGCGCCTCAGCCAGCCGAGCGGGTGCGACCAGTCGATGGCGAGGAATGGAAGGCGACCCAGGCGCCACAACGCCCATCCGGCGGCGGCAAAGCCCGTGGTCCAGCCGAATAGGGCGAGGCCGTGGTGATGCCCGCGCTGAGCCATACCCCGAACCTACGCCATCCGGGACGGTGCCGGAAGGGGTCTACGATGACGTCCCCACATCTAGGAGTTTCGCCGGTATGAAGGCCAGGATCGGGGTTGCCGACAGCACCAAGGTGATAGAAATCGAGGTAGACGACGCGGTCGCCTTCAGGGACGAGGTCGAGACCGTCATGAAGTCCGACGAGACAGTCGCCTGGTTCACCGACGTCAAACAACGCACTGTGGGGGTGCCGACGGCACGGATCGCCTACGTCGAGATCGACGCCGAAGACGGGGCCCGCTCCATCGGATTCGCCCCCGGGACCTGAGCTGTCAGCGGCGGCGGCGGTCGGCCAGCCACTTCTTGCGCAGCCGGCGCCGATCCTCCTCGGCGTAGCCGCCCCACACCCCGGACTCCTGGTTGGACTCGAGGGCGAACTGGAGGCAGGTTTCCTGGACGACGCACGTCGAACAGATGGCGGTGGCTCTCTCGATCTGTTCGACCGCCGGGCCGGTGGTGCCGATGGGGAAGAAGAGACTCGGATCCGACTCACGACACGCGCCGAGCTCTACCCAGTCGGTGCTGGTGGGAATGACGATGGGTTCGATGGTGGTGACCACGTGATTGACTCCGGTGATTGGAAAGGGCCGGCTGTGCGCCGGAATGGTGCGACACGTTTGTGAATCAGTTCACAAGCTCGGGCAACCGAAAGCGGCCGAGGAAGTGTGTTACCCCAACGGTACCGTGAAAGCGTCGCCCAGGCAATGGATTCTTTGTGGATTATTCGTCGTTTCTCGCCCCGCCCCACCCGGTGATCGTCGGCCATCGTGGTGACCCCGCCCGGCACCGGGAGAACTCGCTGGCCGGGATCATCGCCGGGCTGGGGGCGGACGGGGCTGTCGAGATAGATGCCCGCCTCACCGCCGATGGCCACCTGGTTCTCTCTCATGACCCGGACTTCGGGGGTCTGACTGTGGCCCAAACCTCGTGGAGCGAGCTGGCCGGTCTCGATGAGCGACTGTCCCTGCTCGACGAGGCGGTCTCGATACCGGGACGTCTCGACATCGAGATCAAGAACTCTCCCCTGGAGCCGGGCTTCGACGATCGCGGCGTGCTGGCCCGCATGGTGGCCTCTCGCGCCCGACCCGGCGACATCGTGACCAGCTTCTACTGGCCCGACCTCACTCACATTCGGCAGTCGCGGGCCTCAGTCGCCACGGGCTTGCTGGTGGCTGAGGGCGGTTCGGCCCCGGATGCCCTCTTGTTCGCGGCCGGAGCCGGACACGCATTGGTCGCCGCCCACGACAGCCTGATCGACGAGGCCCTCGTGGGGAAGGCGTCCCGGATCGGGGTCTCTATCGCAGCATGGACGGTCAATGACCTGGCGCGGGCCCGCGACCTGTCTCGGTGGGGCGTGGCGGCGATCATTTCCGATCATCCTCATGCCATCGTGGCCGCCCTCGGACCCGGGCGAGTAGACGGCCGGCCCGGCACCGAGGCACCTTGAACGCGCCGCCCCTCGCTATTCTCACCGTCCCTGTTAGCTCGAGCCCTTACGGGAGCCCTGGAGAATGACCATCCGAGAAGAACTGGCGACGGAGCTTCGCGACGCCATGAAGTCCAAGGACGTCCTGCGACGTGACGCCATCCGCCAGATCGAGACTGAGGTGCGCATGGTCACGGCCCAGCCCGGCGTGGGGGAAGCGACGGACGAGATCTATCGGGTGGTCGTCGCCGGATATGTGAAGAAGATGGCCAAGGCCCGGGACGAGTACCAGGAGATGGGGGAGCGGGGCGAGCAGATGGCCGCCAAGCTCGGCTTCGAGGTCGACTACCTCTCCCGGTGGCTTCCATCGAAGCTGGGCGAGCCCGAGACGACGGCACTCGTTCGCCAGACGATCGAAGACATGCGCGTGGCCGGTGACCCCAAGGCGTTCGGGCGCGTCGTCGGCGCCCTCATGAAGACCCGCGATGACCTCGACGGATCACTGGTCAACCAGATCGTGCGCCAGGAGCTCGGAACATGACCGTCGGTCGGTGACCGCCTATCTGCCGATGCTGGCCACTCCGTGGCCGAAGGCGTTCGACGACGAGGAGTGGTGGTTCGAGGTCAAGTGGGACGGTTATCGGTGCATCGTGGCGGCGTCGGCTTCCCGGGTGTCGCTCCGGAGCCGGCGGGGCCTCGACCTCGGCCTGCGCTTTCCTGAGGTGGCAGCCCTCGCCCTCCCGCCGGGCTGGGTGTTCGACGGCGAGGTGGTGGTCTTCGACGAGACCGGACGGGCCGACTTCTCGCTGCTTCAGGCCGGCGGCCGCGCCACCTTTGTGGCCTTCGATGTGCTCGAGACCCCGGCCGGAGCGGTTGTCGACCGGCCGCTGGAGGAGAGGTTGGGGCTGCTGGATGCGTGTGAGCTTCCGGGGAGCGTGGTCGTGAACACCCGGGTCGCCGGCGCCGGCGAGGCGTTTGCCGAAGTAACCAGGGAGCAGGGGATGGAAGGGATCGTCGCCAAGCGCGCCGGCAGCCTCTACACGCCGGGACGGCGTTCTCCGGATTGGCGAAAGGTGTCCCACCGGCGGCGGCTCACAGCGGTGGTGGGCGGCTGGCTCCCTGGCGAGGGCGGGCGCGGGACCAGCTTCGGGTCGCTGCTAGTCGGGCTGTGGGACGGCGACGCCCTTCGGTGGACCGGGGCGGTGGGCTCAGGATTCTCCGACGCCCAGCTCCGCCCCCTCCGGGAAGCGTTGAGCCAGATTGAGCGACCGACGCCGCCTTTCCGGAACACGAAGATGATCCCGCGGGGAGCGCGTTGGGTCGAGCCCGTTCTCGCGATCGAGGTGGAGTTCAAGGAGTGGACACGCGATGACCGGCTCCGCGCTCCCGTGTTCAAGGGGGTCAGCGATACGCCGCCGTCGCAGGTCACGTGGGATAGCGAACGCCCGGAGGCGTACTAGCCCGCCTTCTTCTGGGTCTTGGTGGCCTCGACGGATGCCTTGAGGGCTTCGAGCAGGTCGACGACTTTGGTGGGCTCGGGAGACTCGGGAGCGATGATCTCCTCGCCCGCTACCTTCTTGGCGGCCGCCTCCTCGATGGCCTGGCGGGTCGTGTCGACGAACTCGCTGGAATCGAAGGCACGGGTGAGGTTCTCAACCAGGCTCTCGGCCATCTTGAGCTCCTCGGGGCGGATCTCGACGTCGCCCTCGAGCTCTTCGAAGTCTGCCGCCCGGATCTCGTCCGGCCAGAACATCGTTTCCATGATGAGGATGCCGTCCTTGGCGCGCAGGGTCGCCAGATGCTGCTTCTCGCGGATCGCCACCTTGGCGATGCCGACCACGCCCTGTTCCTCGATGGCCTCGGCGAAGATCTTGTAGGCCTTGAGGCCGGTCTTCTCCGGCGCCAGGTAGTACGACTTCTGATACATGAGCGGGTCGATCTCGGACTCGTCGACGAACTGGATCACATCGACCAGCCGCGAGCCGTTGCTGGGCCCGGCCGCCTCCAGCTCTTCGTCGGTGAAGACGACGTAGCGGCCCTTCTCGAACTCGTAGCCGCGGACGATGTCGTCCCACTCGACCTCTTTGCCGTCTGATTCCGCCACCCGCTTGTAGCGAATCGGGGAGTGGTCGTCCTTGCGCAACTGCTTGAAGCTCGGGCTGCGGTTCTCCGTGGCGGTGTAGAGCCCGACGGGGATCGAGACCAACCCGAAGCTGATGGCGCCCTTCCAGATTGATCGAGGCATGTGCGCAGTTTACGAGAATTCGCGAACTGACGGCGCCGCGATCAGTGGACGGCGTCGAGCACCGCCTCGAGTGCTTCCAGGTCGGCCGGGATGCGGGTGATGCGCTCGGGCCTCTCCAGGTCACGGGCGACGCCGGCCGGAAGGGCGGGCGCGGTGCCGGTGGCCTCTTCCACGACATCGGGAAACTTGGCCGGATGGGCCGTGGCCACCACGATCACCGGTCCTGGCCCGGGATCCTCGCCGGCCACGCTCCAGGCAATCGCAGTGTGTGGGTCGAGGATCACGCCGGTCTCCTCGTGGGCCCGTTTGATGGTGAGGAGGATGTCGGCGTCGGGCCGCCAGGCGGCGTTGAAGTCGCTCCGCAGGCGTTCGTGGATCGCGGCGGGCAGGTCGAGGCGACCGGAGGCTGCCAGGTTCTGCTGGACAATTCTGACTTCGGCGGGGTCGTCCCCGAACGCCTCGAACAGGTAGCGCTCGAGGTTGGAGGGGATCTGGATGTCCATGGCCGGAGCCAGGGAACGGCTCACATTCGCCACTGCCATAGACCCGGTTGAGATCAGATCGGCGAGCCCATGATTGGCGTTGTTGGCCACGGTCAGGCGGGCGATTGGTGCACCCATGCGCCGAGCGACGTGGCCCGAGAGGACGTTGCCGAAGTTGCCGGTCGGCACGACGAAGCGCACCGGCTCGTCGAACCTTGCCGCTGTGAACGCGTAGTAGGCGGCCTGGATCATGATCCGCGCCCAGTTGATCGAGTTGACCGCCGCCAGAGGATGACGGGGCCGAAACTGGGAGAACGCTGCCTTCACCAGGCGCTGGCAATCGTCGAAGGTCCCGGCGACGGCAACGGCATGGACGTTGGCGTCCGGCACGGTGGTCATTTGGCGGCGCTGGACCTCTGACACGGCGCCCTCGGGGTAGAGGATGACGGTGTCTATCGAGGGGCGGCCTCGGCAGGCCGCGATGGCGGCTGAGCCGGTATCGCCGCTGGTGGCGCCCAGGACGAGGATTCGTCGGCTGTCCCGAACGAGGACGTGGTCGAAGAGGGCGCCCACCATCTGAAGGGCGTAGTCCTTGAATGAGAGGGTCGGGCCCCAGAAGAGCTCGAGGAGATGGCGGTGGCCGCCCATTCCTCGCAGAGGAGCCACCTCCTCGTGGCCGAAACGCCCGTATACCTGATTGGTGATGGACTCGATCTCGTCGACGAGCGGATCGGGGTCGAGGTATGGCGCGATCACCGAGGCAGCCGCGGCCGCGAACCCGTCCGGGAGACCGGTGATCCTCGGCCACTCCTCGGGCACGTAGAGCCCGCCGTCGGGGGCGAGTCCATCGAGGAGCACCTCGGCGAAGCCGGCCCCCGTGGCTCCCCGGGTCGACCGGTAGCGCATCAGGCGGTGTCGCCGACGACCCTCATCACCGCCGCCACCTGCCGGACGGCGCTCATCCCCGCCAGCTGGTCGAGGGCTTTGCGGTGGGCAGCCTCGGGGCCGGCGTGGGTGACGAGGAGGAGCGTGGCCCGATCGCCCCGTCCCTCCTGCCACACGGACCGGATCGAGACGCCGGCCTCGCCGAAGGTACCGGCGATATTGGCGAGGACGCCGGGGGCGTCCTCAACCTCGAGACGCACATAGTGGCTGGTGGAGACCATCCCGAACTCGCGGATCTCACCGGCGCCGATCCGCACCCGGGGCGCCACCGGAGCGTCAGCCAGGTACTCGCGGGCGGCGGTGACGACGTCACCGAGCACGGCCGTCGCCGTGGGCTCACCCCCGGCGCCGGGCCCGGAGAAGAGGAGCTCGCCCACCGCCGGGCCCTGGACGAACACGGCGTTCTGGGCGCCCCGAATCGAGGCGAGAGGATGCTGGTCGGGTACCAGGGCGGGGTGGACCCGAACGCTGACCCCTTCTTCTCCCATCTCGGCGATCCCGAGCAGCTTGACGACGTATCCGAGCTGGCGGGCGTAGCCGATGTCCACTGCATCGATGCCCTCGATGCCCTCGGAGTGGACATGGCCGAGATCGACCCACACCCCGAAGGCGAGGCCGGCCAATATCACCGCTTTGGCGGCGGCGTCGGCCCCGGAGACGTCGGCGGTGGGATCGGACTCGGCGTATCCCAGGCGCTGCGCCTCGGCGAGCACCTCAGGATAGGGAAGGCCCTCGTCTGTCATCTTGGTGAGGATGAAGTTGGTGGTCCCGTTGACGATCCCCATCACGGACGTGAGGCGTTCTCCTGCCAGCGACTCCGACAGCGGGCGGATGATGGGGATGCCTCCGCCGACCGCCGCCTCGAAGAGGATGGAGACGCCGGCGGCGGCCGCTCGCTCGAACAGGGCCGGGCCTTCGGCGGCGACCAGCTGCTTGTTGGCGGTCACGACCGGTTTGCCCGCCTCGAGGGCGGCGACCACGAGCCGGCGGGCGGGGTCGAGGCCGCCGATCAGCTCGACGACCAGGTGCACGTCCGGGTCGGAGACCACGTCCTCGGGGCGGTCGGTGACGTAGTCGGGGGGGAACAGGCGCTGCTTTTCGAGATCGCGCACTGCCACCCGCACCAGGTGGAGGTCGAGGCCCGTCTTCTGGCGGATGTTGTCGCGTTCGGCCAGCAGTTTGTTGGCCAGGCTGCCGCCGACCACGCCGCCACCGAGGATGCCGATCCCGACACGCATGGCGGTGAACGGTAGTTGCCCCGGTACAATGGCGGATTCGCCCCCTCCATCTCGCTCCCGTAGCTCAGGGGATAGAGCACTGGTCTCCGGAACCAGGTGCGCAGGTTCGAGTCCTGTCGGGAGCGCCGCCCCCCGTTCTTTCGACCGTGGGGATCGCCGCCCCCCGTTCTTTCGACCGTGGGAATCGCCGCCCCCGTTCTTTCGACGGTTGGGAACGCCCGCCGATGGTTGTGGTCGAAAGATGGGTGGGAGCGTTCGTTCCCGTCCAGAGAACCGTCAGGCGACGCCGTGCGAGCGCAGGGCGGCGGTGACCGTGGCGGCTACGTAGTCGGGGGCGGCCATCACATCCCACCAGGTGAACCGCAGGACCATGTAACCAGCCTGGACGAGTTCGTTCTGGCGGCGGCGGTCCCATTGAAAAGTGTCGCGATCGGTGTGGAACTTCTCGGAGTCCAACTCGACGACGACCCCGGCGCCAAAGTCGAAGTCCAATCGCACCACCCGACGCCCGTTGCGCAGGACGATTCGACGCTGCGGTTTCGGCTCGGGGAGCCCGGACCGAGCGGCCAGGCGCATGAAGGCGTCTTCGAGAACACTGTCTGTGACCGTGTCCCACCCGAGCCGCTCAACCAGTAGCAGCCGGGCCGGTCCGATCCCGCGGCGGCCGCGGCGGCCGTAGGGATGGATGCGATTGGCGACTTCGCCGAGTGTTGTCATCTCCCGACGGAGCGCCCCGTCGAGGATCCGCTGGGCCACATCCAATCCGGCGGGAACTCCGACGTCCACGATCGTGCGGGCGACGTCGGTCGCCGGGATTCCGTCGATGCGGACGATCTCTCCGATGATCAGGTCCTGGCACTGATGGGCGACGAAGGGCAGATCTCTGAGTCCGGTGACTGTGGTGACCACCTCGATGCGATGAGGTCGGCCATAGAGCCCATGAAGGTGGGCCGCCGTGCGGTGCGATGCTGCCACCACGCCCCCGACACGGAGGATGGCGGCAGACACCGCGCGCGACCAGGTCTCGGCCGTCCCCGCCACGGCGTAGACGCCGGGTGCCAGCCGCACCCACCGGCCGGCCCGGACCCGGCGCGTGATCACGGCAGAGCTGGCGCCGGCGCGCTGGGCGTCGGCGGTGGAGAATACGCCATGCTGGCGAGCGGCGATCGTCGCCAGCCGAATGTCGATCTCGTTGACCATCCACCGCTACCTACAGGACGGCGAAGGCTTCGACTAGGGGTGTGCGGTGGTCGTTCTTTGGACGAAGGGGAACGCTCCCAGCGAACATTTGAGCGTGACCGTCGGTAGGCGTTCCTCACGGTCGAAAGAAGGGGGAGGGCGTTCCCCACGGTCGAAAGAAGTGGGAGACCGAGCGCCGCGAACGGTGCTTTGTAACCCGGCGCAGGCGCGGCTATGATGACGACACCGGCCGGGAATCCCCCGCCGGGATCCACTCCCACCCCGCACTTCCGCTGCGCCGCCTAGGGCCATTCGAGGAGCGCACGGCGTTACGTCGGGTGGGCTCGCGACCGAGGGTTCAAATGACCACGAGAGCTCAATTGCAGGAGAAGTCGATCGGCGAGTTGCGCGAAATCGCCTCCGCCGTAGGCATCGAGACCAACGGGTTGCAGAAGTCCAAGCTCATCTCCGAGATCATGGACCGCGACGGTCACGTCTCCGACGATGGTGCCGCCACCATGGACCATGTCGACCTGCCTGCCGCCACGCCGCGCGAACACACGGGCGATCCCCAGTCCAACGGCGATTCCCGGGCCCACGAGTCGGCCGACTCGAGTGACGGCGACGACTCCTCAGACGACTCCGACGGTGATGACTCCGACGGCAGCCACTCCGACGAGGGGGACTTCGACGACGACAACCGCGGCAACACTCGCGGTGGTCGCAACCGCCGCAAGCGCAACCGCAACCGTTCCCAGGGTCAAGGCGGAGGCGGCGGTTACGACCAGCAGGACGGGGAGACCGAGGTCCGGGAGGGGCTGCTCGACATCCTCCCCGAGGGTTACGGCTTCCTCCGCACCAGCGGCTACCTCCCGGGCGACAAGGACGTCTACGTCTCGGCGGGCCAGGTTCGCAAGTTCGGGCTCCGCAAGGGCGACATGGTGTCCGGGCCGATCCGCTCGCCCCGTTCCCAGGAGAAGTTCCCCGCCCTCACCCGCATCGACTCCGTCAACGGGGCCGATGTCCACGAGGCCCGGTCCCGGCCCCGCTTCGAGAGCCTGACCCCCCTGTTTCCCGACCAGCGCCTCCGTCTCGAGGTCGACGGCCAGCAGGAGTCTGTGCTCACCCGCATCATCGATCTCATCGCCCCCATCGGCAAGGGCCAGCGTGGTCTGATCGTGTCACCTCCGAAGGCCGGCAAGACGACCGTGCTCAAGGAGATGGCTCAGGCGATCACGACCAACAACCCCGAGTGCTATCTCATGGTCGTGCTGGTCGACGAGCGCCCGGAAGAGGTCACCGACATGCAGCGCTCGGTGAAGGGCGAGGTCATCTACTCGACCTTCGACCGTCCCGCCGAGGAGCACACCCAGGTGTCCGAGCTCGCCATCGAGCGGGCCAAGCGCCTCGTCGAGCAGGGCGTGGACGTCGTGATCCTTCTCGACTCCATCACCCGACTCGCCCGGGCCCACAACCTGGCGACGCCGGCTTCGGGCCGGATCCTCTCCGGTGGTGTCGACTCCACCGCCCTCTACCCGCCCAAGCGGTTCTTCGGCGCCGCCCGCAATATCGAGGAAGGCGGAAGCCTCACCATCCTCGGCACGGCCCTGGTGGAGACCGGGTCCAAGATGGACGAGGTCATCTTCGAGGAGTTCAAGGGCACCGGGAACATGGAGCTGCGCCTCGACCGCAAGCTGGCCGACAAGAGGATCTACCCGGCCATCGACATCGAAGCCTCGGGAACACGACGTGAGGAATTGTTGTTCGACCGCAAGGAACTGACGCAGGTCTGGAAGCTGCGGCGGGTGCTGCTGGCACTCGAGCCGGGAGCCGCCCTCGAGCTGCTGATGGACCGCCTCAAGAACACCGCTTCCAACGCCGAGTTCCTGGCCGACGTGGCCAAGAGCGGCAACTGACCCGAGGAGGACGAAATGCAGACCGAGATTCATCCCGAGTACGCCGACACCCATGTGACGTGCTCGTGTGGGAACACGTTCACGACCCGTTCCGCCAAGCCGGGTGAGATGCACGTCGAGTTGTGCAACGAGTGCCATCCGTTCTTCACGGGCAAGCAGAAGCTCGTCGACACCGGCGGCCGCGTCGAGCGGTTCAAGAAGCGCTACGGCTCGGAGACCTTCACCAAGAAGAAGGCCGGGGCGGAGACCAGCGCCTCCGAATGACGGGACGACATGCCGGTGCTCCCTCTCCCGAGGAGCGACGGCCGGATCCCGACCAACCTGCCCAGCCGACCATCGACCCTGCGGCCACGGTCGGAGGGCAAGCCGTACTCGAAGGCGTGATGATGCGCGCCCCGACCGCCTGGGCCGTCGCCGTGCGACGGCCCGACGGTGTGATCGAGTCCGTCCGCCACGATCTGCCCCGCCTGTCCACCCGGTCTGTGGCGGCGCGCATCCCGCTGGTGCGAGGTGTCCTCGTGCTCGGCGAGTCGCTCACCCTGGGCTTTCGGGCCCTGTCCTGGTCGGCCCAGAAGGCGGTCGACGACGCCGAGGAAGAACCCCTCACCGGGCGCCAGATCGCCTTCTCGATGACGGTAGCCCTGACCTTCTTCCTGGCGTTCTTCATCCTCATCCCCGCCTTCGTCGCCCGGTTCACCTCGGGAGATTCGGCGTTGGTCTTCAACGTCATCGAAGGGGCGGTGCGGCTCGGGCTCTTCGTGGGCTACATCTGGGTGATCGGCCGCTCGCGCGAGATCGCCCGGGTCTTCGAGTTCCACGGCGCCGAGCACATGACCATCCATGCCTACGAAGCGCGTGAACCGCTCACGGTCGAATCAATCGCCAGGTACCAGCCCGAGCATCCTCGCTGCGGAACCAGCTTCCTGCTCATAGTGGTGCTCGGCTCCATCGTCGTATTCTCCCTCCTCCATCAGCCCGGCATCCTGTGGCTCGTCGCCAGCCGGCTGCTCGGAATCCCGATCATCGCCGGGCTGGCGTACGAGATCCTCCGCTTCACCGGGCTGGGCAGGGATACCGTCCTGGCCCGTGCCATGGCCACTCCCGGTCTCTGGCTCCAGAAGCTCACCACGGGCCGGCCTCAAGCCGATCAGATCGAAGTGGCGATAGCCTCCATGCTCACCGCCCTCGACGAGCCTCAGGTGGAGGACGTGCTCGCCCGGGGACCGGTGCCGGAAGCGGCTCTCGCCGCCCGCCGGGCAGCTCTGGCCGGCTGATGGATCGGGCGCTGGCCGCGCGTCTCCAGGAGGTCGAAGAGACGTACCGGTCAGTCGAAGCGGACCTCTCCGACCCTCAGGTCATAGCCGAACCCTCGCGCCTCGCCGACCTGGGCCGCCGTCACTCCGAGCTCTCGGTGATAGTCGACATCCTCCGCGCCTGGCGCCGGGCGACCGCCGACCGCGATGAGGCGCTGGAGCTCGCCGCCGACGATCCCCAGATGGCCACCGAGCTCAGGCGCATGGCCGTCGAACGAGAAGAAGAGGCTGCCCGGCTCGAGGACGCTCTCAAGCGGGCGATGGTCCCCAAGGACCCCAACGACGACCGCGACGTCATCCTCGAGATTCGGGCGGCCGCCGGCGGCGACGAAGCCGCCATATGGGCGGGCGACCTCCTGCGCATGTTCGAGCGGTACGCCGGGCGCCGCGGTCTGAAGGTCGAGTCGATGGACCTGGCCGAGTCTGAGGCCGGTGGGTACACCCGGGTGACGGTGGCGGTCAAGGGCCATGGCGCCTTCTCTCATTTCAAGCACGAAGCGGGTGTCCACCGCGTGCAGCGGGTCCCCAAGACGGAGTCGCAAGGGCGCGTGCACACCTCCACGGCCACGGTGGCAGTCCTCCCGGAGGCCGACGAAGTGGAGGTGGACATCGACCCGGCCGACGTCAAGGTTGACGTCTACAGGTCTCAGGGCCCCGGCGGCCAGTCCGTCAACACGACCGACTCCGCTGTGCGCCTCACCCACCTGCCGACCGGCTTGATGGTGTCGATGCAGGATGAGAAGAGCCAACTCCAGAACAAGGAGAAGGCCTTCCGGATCCTCCGCGCCCGCCTTTTGGCCATGAAGCAGGCGGAGCAGGCTGCCGAGGTGGCAGGGGAGCGCCGGGCCCAGGTCGGAAGCGGGGAACGCTCCGAGAAGATCCGCACGTACAACTACAAGGACAACCGGGTGACCGACCATCGCATCGGTCTCACCCTCAAGCGTCTCGACTCGGTGCTTGAAGGCGACCTCGACGAGTTCGTCGACGCCCTCACCGCCGCCGAGCAGGCCGAGCGCCTGGCGAACGGCTAAACGTCTACGACGCCATCTGGGTGACGCCCCGGCGCTCCATGTCGCCCCACACCTGGG
This sequence comes from Acidimicrobiia bacterium, assembly GCA_035250025.1. GTDB lineage: Bacteria > Actinomycetota > Acidimicrobiia > Spongiisociales > ZC4RG35 > DATFFO01. The sequence continues at coordinate 17,244 of DATFFO010000054.1, read as the reverse complement.
TCGCCTTGCCGCCCATCATCGCCCGGATCCGCCACCAGACCGTCATCTGGCGGAGGCCAAGGTTCTCGACGAAGACCACCGCCATCAGCTTGAGGGTCTCGCGGGGGTTGTTGAAGTACCCGAAACGCTCGTCGAGAAGGATGGCGATGAGCGAGTTGAAGGCACCGGCGAAGACGGCGATCAGGTAGAGGCCGATGGCGTTGATGGGCGAGACGGCACCGGCCAGCATCGCTACCGGAACGACGATGTAGCCGAGGAACTCGACGATGGGTGCCAGGTACTCGAAGACCACCATGACCGGCCAGGAGATCATTCCGACCGGTCCGTGACGGGGGTTGAAGAAGCTGGAGCGGAAGTCGCGAACGGCGGTCATCAGGCCCCGGTGCCACCGGATGCGCTGGCGTCGCAGCACGGCCCGGGTCGGCGGAACCTCGGTCCAGACGATGGCGGACGGCGAATAGACCATGCGGTAGTCCACCTTCCGCGCCCGCAGGTATCGGTGGACGCGCATGGTGAGGTCCATGTCCTCGCCGAAGTGGCCACTGGTGTAGCCACCGACATCCACGACGACATCGCGACGGAACACGCCGAAGGCGCCGGAGAGGAGCGGGAGGCAGTTCATCGACGACCATGCCGGCCGGGAGGCGATGAAGGATCGGAGATACTCGAGCAACTGGTAGCGCTCGACCATCGTCGCCGGCACCGAGGCGTCCACCAGGTGTCCGTGGCGGACACGGCAGCCGTTGATCGGCCGGACGTTGCCTCCCACCCCGACGGTGCGGTCACGATCCTCGGCGACGAGGCGCATGGCGTGGACCAGGGCCGACCCGTCGATGATCACGTCGGCGTCGGTAGCGAGGACATACGGGTAGCGGGCGGCGTTGATGGCGGCGTTGAGGGCGTCGGCTCGCCCGCCGTTCTCCTTGTCGACCACGGTGAGGCGGATAGGGAGGCGTGACTTGTAGACCTGGCGGATCGGGGCGGTGGGAATGTTGGCTCGCAACGGGTAGGGCACCGGGACGAGCTCGAATGCCTCGATGAGGAGGGAGAGCGTGGCGTCGGTGCTGCCGTCGTTGGCGACGACGATCTCGAAACGGGGATACGAGACCATCCCCATCGACCGGATCGCCTCGACGATGCCGGCCGCCTCGTTGTACGCCGGGACGACGATCGAGACGGGGGGCGCCAGGTCAGAGGCGAGCATGTCCTCGACACGGGCGAATCTCTCCACCATCCGGTCGCGATAGAGAACGATTCCCGACACGATGGCAAGGAGGAGCAAGATCACCTGCAGGGCCAGGAAATAGCCGAGGACGAGCCACGAGAACCCGGTGAGGAAGGTGTTCACACCCGCCCGGCCGCCTTCTCGACGAGCCGCTGGTCGCGGGCGGTGGCAGAGCCATGGGCGACCCGCTCGCTGGCCTCGCCGAGGAGGCCGGAGAGGGTGAGCTGGTTCAGGGCCGCATCGACCGCGAAGCGATCCGGGCTGTCGAGAGTATCGAGGAGGATGTCGGTGCCTCCGGGCAGGCCGACCAGAGCCTCTGCCGCGTTCTGCCGAACCCACCACACCCTGTCGGTGAGGAGGAGAGCCAGGGACGGCCCGACGCTGGAGTCGGCCAGGGCACCGAGGGCGACCGCCGCCCGGGCTCTCACCGACCACGCCGGATCGTCGAGGGCTGTCAGGAGCGGGGCCACCGCGGCGTCGCCGCCGGTGTGCTCCAGGGCCGAGGACGCCGCCAGCCGCCAGTCGGGGCGGTCGGATTCCAGGAGGGAGATCAGGGTCGCCTCCGCCTCCGGGTCGCCGATCAGTCCGAGAATGCGGGCGGCCAGCGCCACCACGCCGGGTGCCTCGTCCCGGGCCACCGCGGCCGCGATCCAATGGCAGATCGGCTCCACGGCGACCGACCCCATCTCTGCCAGGGCGTCCGCCATGCGGGCCGCCTCCCACGATCTCGATTGGGCAGCCAGGTCGAGGATCGGCTCGATGGATACCTTGTCGCCCAGCCGGGCCAAGCCCCGGACGGCGTTGATGCGCACGTGGCGGTTGGAATCGCCCAGGTAACGCCGCAGGTCACCGACATGCCGTTCATCCGCCAGGTCCACCAGGCTGGAGAGGGCGCGCAGACGTCGGGCCTGCAGCCACCTGGCGTCGCAACGTGCGACGAGCACGGCGTGGACTCCGGTCTCCGTCGCCAAGCGATCGATGAACTCGCGGTCTGCCCCGGTGAGGAGCAGGCGATAGTCGGAGAGGACGTCGTGGAAGTACGTGTCGTGGGCCCAGGATCGGGGCGGGGAGGCGGGAAGCAGCCGCCGGCTCACCATCTCACCGACGGCGGCGATGTAATGGGCGGTCCGGACGCCGCGCCAGCGCATCACCTCACCGTGCACGACCTTGATCACCGTGACAGCGAGCGCCATGGTCAGTGCGGCGGCGGCGCTGACCACCAGTCCGATTGTGAGGGTCCAGTCCACGACTCTTTATCGGTTCCTCAGAGGTCCGGTTGAGGATGAACCCGGCGGTCACAACCCGCACAGAGGGACACGTGTCGCCTTCTGCTGGAGAGCACTCAGCGGGGAAGGTGGCTGGCCAGCCGCGCCTTGAGCTCGGGGACGCTGAATGGCTTGCGGACGTAGTCGAAGGCCCCCAGCGAGAGCGATTGCACGACCGTGGCGTCGTCGTTGACGGCGGAGAGCAGCAGCACGGGGAGCTCGATGCCCTCCCCACGCCACCGGTGGAGGATGTCGAGACCCAGCATTCCAGGCATCAACTGGTCGAGGATGGCCAGGTCGAAGTCCTCGTTGGCGCCCAGGTCGTAGGCGGTGGTGCCATCTGACGCCTCGACGACGTCGTGTCCGTCCGACTCGAGATGGCGCCGGACGAGCAGACGTACGGTGGGGGAGTCGTCGGCAACGAGGATGCGGGCCATTGAGGGGCATTCTGGCACCATGAGTCGTGTGAGCGGCTCGTTTCTCGACCGTCTGCCTCCTCACGAGCGGCGGAGGCTGTCCGTCCTTCCCGGCCCGGAGGGCCTGGCCCGGCGCCGCCTGGATGGTGAACCGCTGCAATATCTCGAAGGATCGGCCCAGTTCATCGACTTCGAGGTGGCGGTCGACAGCCGGGTGCTGATCCCTCGCCCCGAGACCGAAGGGCTGTTCGAACTGGCCGTCGCCGCCGTCGGTGATCCCCGGCTCCTGGTCGATCTCGGGACGGGGTCCGGGGTCCTTGCCATCGCCCTCGGTCGCCGATTTCCCGACGCCGCCGTCCACGCGGTGGACATCTCGCCCGACGCCGTGGAACTGGCGCGGCGCAACGCCGTCGCCGTCGGCGTCGACGTCGACTTCCACGCCGGCGACCTTTACGGTGCCCTGCCATCCGACCTGAGCGGCTCCTTCGATCTCATCGTGTCGAACCCGCCCTACGTTGCGGCAGGGGAGTGGGAGCAGCTTCCTGCGGACGTCCGTCGCGAGCCACGGACGGCCCTGGTTGCCGGGCCCCTGGGAACCGAAACCCTGGCGCGCATCGCCGACGGTGCCCGTAACTGGCTCTCACCAACGGGGGTCGTGGTCTGTGAGATCGGCGAGACGCAGGGTGCGGCGGTTCAGGGGATGTTCTCGCAAATAGGGCCGGCGGAGGTGCATGCCGACCTGGCCGGGCGGCCCCGCTACGTGCTTGCCCGGAGGCCGCGATGACCGCATCTCGGATCGAGGTCGCCGTCGCTGCGCTGGAGCGGGGTGAGCTGGTCGGGGTTCCGACCGACACCGTCTACGGCGTCGCCGCCGATCCGTGGAACGAAGCCGCCGTTGCCCGGCTGTTCATCCTCAAGGGCCGTCCGGAGGACAAGCCGGTGGCGCTCCTGGCGGCATCGTCCGACCAGGTCGACGAGATTGCCGATCTGGGCGCTGCCCACCATCTCGCCGCCCGGCACTGGCCCGGTGCCCTTACCCTCGTCCTCCGTCCTGTCGTCGTCATCCCGGACTGGATCGGCACCACCTCGGTCCGCTCGGTTGGGGTTCGGGTGCCTGATCATGACGAACTCAGGACGCTGCTAGCAGCCACCGGACCGCTGGCCGTGACATCCGCCAACCGGTCCGGTGAGCCCGATACGCTCGACGACATCGAGGCGAAAGCCGTGTTCGGCGACGAGATCGCCGAGTACATGCCTGGTCGGTGTCCTGGCGGCGTGGCCTCCACCGTTGTCGACGCCACGGGGCCCGAGCTGGTCGTGCTGCGGCAAGGTCCCGTCAGCGCCGGCTGACCCCGGGTCCATTGCCGGCCGGTGTACTGTGCCGGGCGACGCCACCCCGGAGCTCCCCCTTGATCTCCATGCAGCCAATCGAAGAAGTCGATCCGCAGATCGCCGGCCTCATCCGTCGGGATCTGGAACGCCAGAACAGCTCGATCCATCTGATCGCCTCGGAGAACTTCGCCTCACCCGCCGTCATGGCCGCCTCCGGTTCGGTGTTCACGAACAAGTACGCCGAGGGCTACCCGGGCAGGCGGTACTACGAGGGATGTGGCGTCGTCGACGAGATGGAGCAGCTCGCCATCGACCGCGCCAAAGAGCTGTTCGACGCCCATCATGCCAACGTCCAGCCGCACTCCGGCGCCCAGGCGAACATGGGTGTCTACCTGGCTCTCCTGCAGCCGGGCGACACCGTGCTGGGCATGCGTCTCGACCAGGGCGGCCATCTCACCCACGGCTCGCCCGTGAACTTCTCGGGTAGCTATTACAACTTCGTCGCCTATGGGGTCGACTCGGGCACCGAGGTCATCGACATGGAGGCCGTGCGCAAGCTCGCCCTCGAGAGCCGGCCCAAGATCGTGCTCGCCGGATACTCGGCCTACTCCCGCCATCTCGATTACGAGGCCTTCCGGGCGATCGCCGACGAGGTGGAGGCTGTGTTCGTGGTCGATGCCGCCCACTTCATCGGCCTGGTGGCAGGCAAGACCATGCCCAATCCCATGGAACACGCCGACATCGTCACCGCCACCACTCACAAGGCGCTGCGGGGGCCGCGGGGTGGGCTGATCCTCGCCACCGAGGCGTACGCCCAACTGATCGACAAGGCGGTCTTTCCGGGCGGTCAGGGGGGTCCCATCGAGAGCCAGATCGCGGCCAAGGCGGTGTGTTTCCACGAGGCCGCCCAACCCGCCTTCGCCCAGTACACCGACCAGATCGCGGCCAACGCCGCCGCAATGGCCGAGGCGATGATGGACTCTGGGGTCAGGGTCGTCTCGGGTGGGACCGACAACCACCTGTTCCTGGTAGATCTTCGCTCCGTCGACGCCGACCTCACCGGCCGGCATGCCGCCCGGACGCTGGACTCTGTGGGCATCACGCTCAACTACAACACCATCCCCAACGATCCGCGTCCCCCGTTCCGGGCATCGGGGCTTCGGATCGGCACCCCTGCCATGACCACCCAGGGCATGACCGAGACCGAGGCCGACGAGGTCGCCCGCCTCATCGCCCGAGCTCTGAAGAGTCACACGGACGAAGCCGTCCTGGCGGACGTGAGGGACCGTGTCACCGAGCTCGCCGCCGCCTTCCCTCCTTACCCCGCGGACTTCCCGGGCCACGTCTGACGGTTGACGGTGAACGGTTGGCCGTCAGGTCAGGGTCAGGCGGGCTTCGGTCTCGTCCTCGACCAGATGCCCGGTGGGGACGAAGCCCTGTTTCAGGTAGAAGGGGCGTGGGGAGCCCCTCCCCTCCGTCCAGCTCGTCAACAGCGTGGAGTCGCCCATCGCCCGGCACTCGTCCCCCACGAGCCGCAGCACCTCGCCGCCAATGCCGCGTCGCTGGTGGCGCCGATCAATGAGCAGGCGCCACAGGAACGGCTCGGGATGATGCGGCGTGGTAACGGCGAGCATCACAAACCCGACGACGTCGCCGTCCGCCACCACCGCCCGCATCCACGGCACGACCGGGGCTCCATCGACCTCCTCGGGAAAGAGGGCGTCCGCGAACGACTCGGCCATCGTGGCGACGAACGCCTCCTGAGACTTGTGGGTGCGCAGGCCGAACACAGCCTCGTTGTTCTGCAGCGTGACCTCGTCCAGCCGCACCTCGTCCGCCGGCTGTCGCGGTCGGGAGACCCAGTCGTCCCAGTCCGGTCGGGTCATCCCGTAGATCCAGTCGTCGGAGCATTCGTCCCCCAGCCAGAACGAGGAGCGAGTGTGGCCCTCGAACAGCAGACCGCACCGTTCCAGGACCTGGGCTGAGGCGGTGTTGTCGGGATGGAGCATGCCGAAGACCCGGGTGACGCCGAGGGTTTCGAAGAGATACTCGATCAACGCAGAGACCGATTCCACCGCGTATCCCTTCGCCCAATGGGCGGTGTCGAACGTGTAGCCGATCTCGGCACTCCGACCTTGCCACCCGAGGTGAAGGGCGAGGTCCCCCAACACCTCACCAGATCGGGCCTGAGAGACGGCCGCCATCCACCACTCGTCGTTACGCGGCCCGCCCATCTCCACCGCTTCTGAGACGACCTTCACGGCTCGCTCCAGGGTGAAAGGGAGCTCCCAGTCCTGGTACTCCGCCACCTCGGGGTCGTTGCGGCGACGCAGGAAGCCCTCGACATCATCCATCTGGAAGGACCGGATGATCAGACGCTCCGTCCGGATCGGCTCGAACATCAGCCGATTCAACCAGTCGGGTCCGGCGGGCGACACCGATTTCGCCCGGGCGAATCGCTTCAGGCGCACGGCGACGGCTAGGTTTCGCCCTTCACGCATACCCCTCTAGACTTTGTGAACTGTTTCACAAGACACCGGAAGCATGAGGAACGACTCCGTCACCAAGCACGTAACGGCCGCGGTCTCTGAGGGCTGGGTGGAGGGCGGCTCGTTCCTGGGGTCGATCCTGGCAGGGACCGCCTTGGGCCTGGGCCTCGATGCCTGGCTCAAAACCGGTCCCTGGCTGGTCGTCGGCGGCGTGGTTCTCGGCAGCTACTCGGGTTTCGCCGGCTTGTGGCGCAGCCTCAAGTCGCAGCCGCCGGCGACTTCTCTCACCCGCCCCGCCGACGCGTCCGATCTCACCGGCGGCGTGGGGTGACGACAGACGACGCCCAGCATTCGCCCGTGCCGGGGGGGCCTCCGGTCGAGGCGATTCTCGCCCGGCACACTGCCCAACGCGCCCTCTATGTCGGCCCGGTCATCGTTGCCCTGTTCTGGATCGCCCGGGGGGCCGGAGGCGCCGCCGCCTCGGCACTCGGCATCGGCGTGATCGCCGGAAACTTCCTGCTGTCCGGCGCCATCATGTCGATTTCGGCCCGCATCAGCCTGGCGGTTTATCATGCCGCCGCTCTCCTCGGACTCTTCCTGAGACTGGGGTTGATCACGCTGATGATGCTGCTCATTGCGAGCCTCGTCGACGTCGATCGCATCGCGTTCGGCATCTCGGCCGTTGTGGCCTACCTGGTGCTCGTCACGTGGGAGGCGGTGGCGGTGGCCAAAGGACGAGAAAGGAACCTCGATTGGATAAGTTGAATGCGAGCCTGCGCTTCCTCGCTGACACGTTCGTAGTCGCCACCGAGGAGTGCGACCTGACCCAACCGGTGTGCGCACCTGCCGACGTCACCGACCTCTTCGTACTCCCCAACATCTTCGGCCAGGTCAACCGAACCATCATCCTCATGTTCCTGGCTGCCCTGGTCGTGACGGCCATCCTCTGGTTCGCCCTCCGTCATCCGCGAGTCGTCCCGACCAAGTTCCAGGCAGCCGTGGAGTCCCTCGTGGGACTGATCCGTGACGATGTCGCCATCGGGGTCATCGGGCCGGAGGGCCTCAAGTACTTCCCCTATCTGCTGTCCCTCTTCATGTTCATCCTCGTGGGCAACCTGTTCGAGGTGACGCCGCTCGTGAACTTCCCGATCACGTCGCGGATGGCGATCCCCGGCTTCCTGTCGCTGGCGACGTACTTCATCTTTGTGATCGTGGGCTTCGCCAAGAACGGCTTCGGATACCTCACCGGCGTCGTCTGGCCGCGCGATGTCCCGGTTGCTCTCCGCCCACTGGTCGGTCTGATCGAGTTCTTCTCCATCTTCTTCATCCGTCCGCTCTCCCTGGCGGTCCGGCTCTTTGCCAACCTCGTCGCCGGCCACGTCATGCTCAGCCTGCTCCTGGTCACCGGGGTCGTCTTCATCGGCGCCGCCTTCGCGGGCGACATCTCGATCCTCAAGGGGGGGGCCGGTCTGCTCTGGTTCGCTTTCGGCCTCGTCATCTACATGTTCGAGATCCTCGTCTCCGTGATCCAGGCCTACGTCTTTACTCTGCTGTCCGCCGTCTACATCCAGAGCTCGGTTCACGCGGAGCATTGACCGGTTCGAATGGCACGCTTTGAGAAGCCAGCGAAAGGAAAGAGAAGCAAATGGATTCAGTACTCGCCGTGATCACGGCTGCGGCCCAGGTCCTGGCCCAGGAGGCGACCGGGATCACCGGTAGCCTCAACGTCGTCGGCTACGGCCTGGCTGCCATCGGCCCCGGGATCGGTGTCGGCATCGTCGCCGGCAACGCCGTCCAGGCCATGGCGCGGCAGCCCGAGGCGGCCGGCATGGTCCGCACCAACATGTTCATCGGCATGGCCCTGTCCGAGGCACTTGCCCTCATCGGCTTCGTGCTCTTCTTCCTGGGCGGCTGAGCCGGAGATGAACGCACAGATCGTCATCGTGGCGACGGAGGAAGCCGAAGGGGGCGGAGGTCTCGACCTGCTCATCCCGCCGCTCCCCGAGCTCATCGGCGGGATCATCGCCTTCGCCATCGTCTTCCTCGTCGTATGGAGGTTCGCCGCCCCGGCGATGAACCGCATGCTCGAGGCACGCCAGCAGGCCATCGGCGGCCAACTGGCGGAGGCGGAGAAGGCGAAAGCGGAGGCCGAGAGCCTTCTGGCCGACTACCGAACGCAGCTGGCCGAGGCCCGGACCAAAGGCAATGAGGTCATCGAAGAGGCCCGGGCGCAGGCCGAGCAGATGAGAGCCGACATCATCTCCCGGGCGGAGGCCCAGGCCGCAGAGATCGTCGCCAAGGCCCGCGAGGACGCCGACAACGAAATGACCCGTGCCCTGGCAGACGCCCGGCGTGACGTGGCCAACCTGTCGATCGACCTCGCCGAAAAGGTCGTCGGTGGCAGCCTCGACCGCGCCGCTCAGATGGGCCTGGTCGAGCGCTACATCGCCGATCTGGAGAGGGAGTAGCGACCGATGTCCGACCGGATCTCCGGTTACGCCGCCGGCATCCTCGAGATGGCGCGGGCAGAGGGCTCCCTCGAGCGCGTCGAATCCGAGTTGTACGAGCTCGGCCAGAAGCTCGAGACCTCGCCCGAGCTTCGCTCCGCCCTCACCGACCCCCAGCTTCCCCTCGAGCGGAAGCGGGCGGTCGTTTCCGACCTGCTCGGCGGCCGCTTCTCGCCCCTGACGGTCGGCCTGGCCGAGTTCCTCCTCGGTCAGAACCTGGGTAGCCAGCTGGGCGACATCGCCGCCGCTCTCACCGAGCAGGCTGCGGCCTCACGCAGTCGTCAGGTGGCCGAGATCCGTTCTGCTATCCCGCTCGACGAGGCCACCGTCGCCCGCCTGGCGGCCGCCCTGGGCAAGGCAACCGGGACCTCACTCGAGGTCAAGACGGTGGTCGACCCCTCGGTCGTCGGCGGCATCGTCGCCCGGGTGGGTGACACCGTCATCGACGGCTCGGTGGCCGCCAAGCTCGCCTCGCTCCGTCAAGCCCTCCAGTCGTCTTCCTGAGGAGTAACCATGGCTGAAACCACTATCACCGCAGACGACATCACTGCCTCGCTGCGGCGGAACCTCGAGGGCTGGCAGCCCGAGGTCAAGGAGGAGACGGTCGGATATGTCACGTCCGTCGCCGACGGTGTCGCCCGGGTCGAAGGCCTGCCCTCGGTCATGGCGTCGGAGCTGCTGGAGTTCCCCGGCGGCCTCATCGGCGTGACCCTCAACATCGACGAAGCCGACCTCGGCGTGGTGCTCATGGGCGGGGCCTCCCACATCCAGGAGGGCGATCCTGTCAAGCAGACCGGCAACGTCCTCTCGGTGCCGGTGGGCGATGCCATGCTGGGACGAGTCATCGACCCGCTCGGCAACCCCATCGACGGCAAGGGGCCGATCGCCACGACAGAGCGGCGGCCGCTGGAGACCCAGGCCCCATCGGTCGTGATGCGCCAGCCGGTCAAGGAGCCCCTCCAGACCGGCATCAAAGCCATCGACGCCATGACCCCAATCGGGAGAGGCCAGCGCCAGCTCATCATCGGTGACCGCCAGACTGGCAAGACCGCCCTCCTCGTCGACACGATCCTCAACCAGAAGCAGTACCAGGGCACCGATCAGGAGGTGAAGTGCGTCTACGTCGCCATCGGCCAGAAGGCCTCGACCGTGGCGGAGGTAGTCGACATCCTCGACGAGTACGGCGCCATGGATTACACCGTGGTCGTCAATGCTCCCGCCTCGGCGGCCCCCGCCCTCCAGATGTACGCCCCGTACGCCGGCTCGGCGATCGGCCAGCACTGGATGTACAACGGCCAGCACGCCCTGGTCATGTTCGACGACCTCACCAAACAGGCGATCGCCTACCGGGAGATCTCCCTGCTCTTGAGGCGCCCGCCCGGGCGGGAGGCCTATCCCGGCGACGTCTTCTACCTCCACTCCCGCCTGCTCGAGCGCTGTGCGAAGCTGTCGGACGAGTTGGGCGGCGGATCACTCACCGGTCTTCCGGTCATCGAGACCAAGGCCAATGACATCTCGGCCTATATCCCGACCAACGTCATCTCGATCACCGACGGCCAGGTGTTCCTCGAGACCGACCTCTTCTATCAGGGCATCAGGCCGGCCGTGAACGCCGGGACGTCGGTCTCCCGGGTCGGTGGCGACGCCCAGATCAAGGCCATGAAGAGCATCGCCGGCCCGCTGCGTCTCAACCTGGCCCAGTTCCGTGACCTGGCCGCCTTCGCCGAGTTCGGGTCCGACCTCGATGCCGCCTCGCTGGCCCAGCTCGAGAGGGGCCGGCGTGTGGTGGAGGTCTTGAAGCAGCCGCAGTACCAGCCGGTCCCGGTGGAGGAGCAGGTCGTGATGATCTTCGCCGTCACCGAGGGCATGATGGACAAGGTCGCTGTCGGCGACGTCTCACGTTTCGAGGCTGGTCTGCGCGAGCACGTCCGCACGCGGTTCGGCGACGTGCTCGATGGCATCCGCCAGACCGGACAGATCGCCAGCACCGAGCGTCTCGCCGAGGCAATAAAGACCTATGTCGATTCGTTTGGAGCCGAGGAGAGCGAGAGCTAGGTGGGAAGCGCCGCCCTTCGGGACACGCGTCGCCGCATCCGCAGCGTCGAGTCGATCAAGAAGATCACTCGTGCGATGGAGCTGATCGCCGCCTCGCGCATCCCCAAGGCCATCGGTCGTGTCAATGCCTCCAAGCCATACACGGGCAAGCTGGTGGAGGTGATCGAGAACGTCGGCCGGGCGTCGTCGGCCACCTCCCACATGCTGCTGGAGGAGAGGGACGTGAGCACGGTCGGGGTGCTGGTCGTCGCGGCCGATCGCGGCCTGGCCGGGGCATACTCGAGCAACATCATCCGAATGGCCGAGCAGGCCATGATCGACCATCGCCGCCAGGGTCGGGACGTCGTCCTGTTCACGGTCGGGAAGAACGCCCAGTCGTATCTCCGCTATCGGGGTTACCGCATCGAAAGGGCGTGGCTGGCCGTCACGGACACGCCCGGCTACGGCGACGCTCGGTCGATCGCCAACACGGTCCTCGAGGCGTACGCCTCCGAGACGATCGACCGCCTGGATGCCTATTTCACGACTTTCAAGTCGGCCCTGACCCAGGTTCCAACCGCCTTCAGCCTGCTCCCGATCGTTCCCCCCGCGGGGACCGAGCCGGACGGACCGGCCGTCACCTACGAATACGAACCGTCCCCCGAGGAGATCCTCGACCGGCTCCTGCCTCGTTACGTCGAGGCAACAGTCTTCAACATGCTTCTCGAGGCGTCAGCCTCCGAGCACTCGGCTCGCCGGCGGGCGATGAAGGCCGCCACCGACAACGCCGAGGAGCTGATCAGGGTCCTGACCGTGGCGGCCAACCGGGCCCGTCAGGCCGAGATCACAACTGCCATCACCGAGATCGTGGGCGGCGCCGAGGCGCTGGCCGAATAGAGGAGCCATTCATGTCAGACAGCACAAGCCCCGGACGCATCGTCAAAGTGGCGGGACCGGTCGTCGACGTCGAGTTCCCGCCCGGAGAGCTGCCCGAGATCCTCTTCGCGCTCGAGATCGACTTCGAACTGGGCGGCGAATCGCACACGGTGCTGGCCGAAGTCGCCCAGCATCTCGGCGAGTCGAAGATCCGCGCCATCGCCATGGCCCCCACCGACGGCATGACCCGGGGGACCGTCGTCCGCAACCTGGGCCGCCCGATCACCGTCCCGGTCGGCAATCAGGTACTGGGCCACATCTTCAACATGTGGGGCCAGGCCCTCGACGCCCCCGACAAGGTGTTCGGGGAGCCCCGCTGGCCGATCCATCGCGAACCGCCCCGCTTCGAGGATGTCGAGCCGCAGCGCAAGATCTTCGAGACAGGCATCAAGGTGCTCGATCTGATCTCGCCGTATCTCGAAGGCGGCAAGATCGGACTGTTCGGCGGTGCCGGCGTCGGCAAAACGGTCCTCATCCAGGAGATGATCAATCGCGTTGCCGGCCAGCACGGCGGCGTCTCGGTGTTCGCGGGTGTCGGGGAGCGAACCAGGGAAGGCACCGACCTCTATCTGGAGATGGAGGAAGCCGAGGTACTCGACAAGACAGCTCTCGTCTTCGGTCAAATGGACGAGCCCCCCGGCGTGCGCCTGCGGGTCGCCCTCTCGGCGCTCACAATGGCCGAGTACTTCCGCGACGAGCAGAACCTCGACGTGCTCCTGTTCATCGACAACATCTTCCGGTTCACCCAGGCAGGTTCCGAGGTGTCGACCCTGCTGGGCCGGATGCCTTCGGAGGTGGGTTACCAGCCCACCCTGGCTGACGAGATGGGCTTTCTCCAGGAGAGGATCACCTCTCTGAAGGGGAGGTCGATCACTTCGCTGCAGGCGATCTACGTGCCAGCCGACGACATCACGGACCCCGCCCCCCACACCGCCTTCGCCCATCTCGATGCCACCACGGTGCTGAGCCGGCCCCTGACGGCGCTCGGGATTTACCCGGCGGTGGATCCGCTCGACTCGACGAGCCGGGCGCTCGACCCCCAGCTCATCGGTCAAGAGCACTACTTCATTGCCACCGAGGTCCAGCGGATCCTGCAGCGTTACAAGGACCTGCAGGACATCATCGCCATCCTCGGGGTCGACGAGCTCTCCGAGGAGGACAAGCTGGTCGTGAGCCGGGCCCGGCGCATGCAGCGTTTCCTGGCCCAGCCCATGTTCGTGGCCGCCAAGTTCACTGGCCAGGAGGGCATCTACACCCCGCTGGAGGAGACGATCACTTCGTTCCGGGCCATCATCGACGGCGAGATGGATCAGTATCCCGAGCAGGCCTTCTACATGGTCGGCGGTCGCGAGGACGTCGAGAAGAAGGCGGCCGAGATCGCCAAGGAGGGCGCGGCCGCGTAGCGGCGCGAGTTTTAGGTTGTAGGTTCTAGGTAGGAAGCAGCCATGGCAAAGAGTTTTCAGGTCGACGTGGTCTCACCGGAGGCCACGGTGTGGTCGGGGGAGGCCACGTTCCTCATCGCCCGCACGCCCGACGGTGAGCTGGGGGTGCTGGCCGACCACGAGCCGGTGATGGCCGCCCTGGAAACGGGCGCCGTGGTCGTCGACGCTGCCGGCGGGGGCCGGGTGACGATCGGGGTCCACGGTGGTTTCCTCCAGATCCTGGAGAACCAGGTCACGCTTCTCACCGACCGGGCCACCGTCGCCGAAGGGGGCAAGGACGAGGCAGCCAGGATCGCCGACGAATTGGCCGAGTTGGAGGCGCAGTCGATCGGCGAGACACCGGCCTGACGAGCGTTGCGTCGCTCAACTAGGGAGCGCGTGTCTCCGAGTCAGAGGCGTCGACGGCCGGAGAGACGCCATCATCAAGTGGGCGACGCATAACTAGCCCATCTGAGCGGCGAGGCGTTCGACCGACTCGGGGAATCCCTCCTCCACGGCCCGGCTGACGATCGGGAAGACGATCGGGCCCAGCAGCCCCACGGGCCGCATCACCATGGTGACGTCGAGCTGGGTGCCAGTTCCGTCCTCGCCCAGGGCGACGACGATCTGTCCGTGCAGCTCATTCGACCGGATCGAGAGCGTGATCCCCTCGCCCGAGGTGGTGTCGGTGACCCGGGCCGTGCCCCGATAGGGGACACCGGCGATGGTGGTCGTGAACCGAAAACCGGTGAGGTCGGGGCCGGCGAAGGTGTGGTCGGAGGTACCGTCGACTCCGGCTACCAGGGCCCACGTCGCCGGGTCCTGGAGCCGATCCCAGACCCGGGACATGGCGGCCTCCGTGCGGGCTCGGTGCTTGAAGGAGGTGGGCGGCATCGGCGGGGGCACTGTAACGAGGACGGTGTTGAACAACAGTGGAAGCGGTACCTTCTCGTCCCGAAATGTGCATGGGAAGAGACCAAAGACAACCGCTGGAGTGAATTGTTCGACACTGTCCTGGTGGGCCCGGGCCCGGGTTCACGCCTCGATCGTCAGCCCCGCCCGTCCCGGAATCAGCTCGAAGCCGGTGTCGATGTCGTGCACCTCGTCGAGGGTGGCGTCGTCGTGATCGGGATCGTGGTGGAAGGTGACCAGCCGCCCGGCCCCGACCTGCGTCGCGAACGCCACGGCCTGGGCGACCGACGAGTGACCCCAACCTTGTCTGGACGGATACTCGGCCTCCGTGTACTGGAAGTCGTGGACGAGGAGGTCGACGCCACGGGAGAGGTCATATCCCGAGGTCCACTCGGGCGCCTTCGGGAACTCGTCTGAGCCGAGTGCCGGTTCGTGGTCGGGCAGGTAGGCGATCGACGCTCCGTCCGCCTCGATCCTGAATCCGAGCGTCGGGCCGGGGTGCATCACCAGATCGGTGGTGATCGAGAACGGGCCGATGTCGAAGCTTCCGGGACGGACGTCCCGCACGCCGACACGAGGCAGATCACGCAGGCGGACGGGGAACAAGGGAGGCGACAGATACCGGCCCAGACGATCTGCGAGGTTCATGGTCGACGAAACTGGTCCCCACAGGTTCACCTCCGAGTTGGGATCAAAGATCGGCTTGAAGAACCCAAGACCCTGGATGTGGTCCATGTGCAGATGGGTGAGGAGTATGTCGATCCGGTCCGGGCTCAAGCTGAAGTCGTTGTTCAGCCGCCTGATCCCGGAGCCGGCGTCGAGGACCAGCGTCGAACCGTCGTCGGCAGTCACGAGCACACAGGACGTGTCACCCCCGTACGCCATCGTCTCGGGGCCGGCGCGGCCGACAGAGCCGCGGGTGCCGCTAAGGGTGATCTTCACCGGTGTCCCAGAGCAGGACCATGGCTCCGAGCTGACGGTGGCCCTCGCCCACGATCGGGATGGCGGTGTCGGCGATCACCTTGGTCGTACCGTCGCCGGCGCGGATGCGAATGTGACGTTGGGCGGGTTGCTGCTTCTCGAGAGCTATGACGAGGGGACGTTCGTGCCAGTGGAGTTCGCTGCCGTCGGCGTCGGTGATCTCGAACCGGGCGGCGAGATCGCTCGCGGACAGCCCGTCCCCGTCCTCGAAGCGGACACCGATCAGGGCCTCGGTCGGCTCGTTGAAATAGATCAGGTCGCCGGCGGCGTCCGTGATCCAGATCGGGACGCTCATCATCGAGGCCCACTGTTGGATGAGGATGATCTCGATCGGATGCTGCGGCATGTGCTCTCACCGTCGAGGCTAGCGATTCGGTGGATGCCGGACCGGGCCAAGTCGTTGTGGGTTGATCGCGCCGCACTGTTAGCTTGTGCGGATGCCTGGCCTGCTCTCCTTCCATGCCCATCCGGACGACGAGGTCATCCAGACCGGAGGCCTGCTGGCCTCGACCGCCGCCGCCGGGAAACCGACATTCGTCCTCACCGCCACCGATGGTGCCGAGGGTGAAATCCACAACTACGACGATCCCGACGCCATCCGGCCCCGACTCGCCGAGGTGCGGGCCGAGGAGGTGGCGGCGGCCATGTCGATCCTCGGCGTGGCAGAGCAGGCGTTTCTCGGGTATCGCGACTCGGGGATGATGGGAGAGGACTCCAACCTCCATCCGGACTGCTTCTGGCAGGCGGACTTCGACGAGGCGGTGGGTCGGGTCATCCGGCACATCCGCCGCTTTCGTCCCGACGTCATGACCATCTACGACCCCTACGGTGGATACGGCCATCCCGACCACATCCAGGTCCACCGGGTCGGGTTGGCTGCCGTCTACGCCTCCACCGACCTCGCACGATATCCGCTGGGGGAAGGCGAGGAGATCTGGATGGTGCCCAAGGTCTACTGGTCGACCTGGCCCCGGAGCCGCCGCAAGCGGTTCGCCGAGATGCGCCTCGCCGCCGGCGAGATCACCCAGGAGGAGTTCGACGTCGCCTCCCTCAGCGGAACTCCCGACGACCTCCTGACCTTCGTCGACACCAGCGAGTGGGTCGATGTCAAGCTCAAGGCCCTACGTGCCCATCGCAGCCAGATCCCCGACGACTGGTTCCTGCTGTCGCTCGACGAGGATGTCCGCCACTCGGTCATGAGCCTGGAGTCGTTCTATCGGGTCCACTCCTCGCTCGAAGTCCACGAGGAGAGCGACCTCTTCGCCGGGCTGTGATAATTCCTAGGGGGGCGACCCCCTAGAACCCCCGCCTGTGATTCTTCCTAGGGGGGCGACCCTAGAACCCCCGCCTGGTGCCGCGCCACGGGCGGCAAGGGAAGGGTCGTATTGGTGGAGCCGGCCCCGTGAACCGCCGACGGCGCTGGCGTCGTTCCAGCCAGCCTATAGGGCTGCGGGCACCGTCCCGCCGACGGCATCCCAGAGAGGGATCAGCACCACAGGGGTCACGACGAGGACGATGAAGGCCATGAGGACGACCTTCCACGGCTTGAGCACCGGGGAGATGTTGAGGTCGTCGAACCTACCGCTCATGACCTGACGAAGGGGGATGCGCCCGAACGCCGCCAGCGGGATCAGGCCTCCCGCCGTCCCCCCGATCCCCAGCATCCCGGCTCCGTAGACGATCCCCAGCCCGACCTGGCCGATCGCCACCACCCCGGCCGTCACCT
>DATFFO010000053.1:0-2999 GCA_035250025.1 Acidimicrobiia bacterium | reverse complement strand
GTGAGCTGGCGGGTAGCCAGACGGTGACCCGCACCGTCACCAATCAGGGGCCGACTGCCATCTACGAGGCATCGGTAGACGCCCCCGATGGTGTGCACGTCCAGGTGTCCCCGTCGCGGATGCGGGTCCGCCGGGGCCAGTCGGTCGACTACCAGGTGACCTTCACCCGGACTACGGGGGCGCTCGACGCCTACGCCTTCGGCACTCTCACGTGGAGTGACGGCAGCCACGACGTCACGAGCCAGTTGGTCGTTCGGCCGGTGCAACTGTCGGCGCCGGTCGAGGTGATCGGCTCCGGCACCGAGGGAAGCGGCTCGATCGACATCACCTTCGGTTACGACGGCGACTACGTCGCCGGGGCCCACGGCATGGTGGCTGCCACCGAGACGCCCGGAAACGTGGTGGATGATCCGGCCAACGACATAAACGTGGCCCTGGACACGGGGGTCGGGATAACGATCCATCCCGTGCCCATCCCGGCCGGCTCGTCGCTGGCGAGGTTCTCGCTGTTCGACGCCGACACCGATGGCGAGGACGATCTCGACCTGTACGTGTTTGACTCGACTGGCGCCTTCGTCGGTGGCAGTGGCTCGCCGACATCGGAGGAGCAGGTCGACATCGAGAACCCGGCCGACACCACCTATCTGGTGGTCGTGCATGGTTGGCAGACGGACGGTCCCGACGCCAACTACACGCTGTCCAGTTGGGGCGTCTCCGCCGATGCCAGCGCCGACGACGGTTCGCTGGTGATCGACTCGGCCCCGACCACGGCGACGCTGGGGGCAACGGAGACCGTCTCCTACTCCTGGAGCGGTCTCAGTGCCGGCACTCGGTACCTGGGTCGCATCTCCCACGGCGACGGGAACTCGGTGGCCGCCACGACCAACGTGGCGATCTCGACCAAGTGACGAAGTAGGGAGGCGGGATGGAGAGGGCGGCCCCCGGGCCGCCCTCTCGGGTATATGGGTCCGCCCCGGTAGAAT
Source organism: Acidimicrobiia bacterium (assembly GCA_035250025.1). Lineage (GTDB taxonomy): Bacteria > Actinomycetota > Acidimicrobiia > Spongiisociales > ZC4RG35 > DATFFO01. The sequence continues at coordinate 2,016 of DATFFO010000053.1, read as the reverse complement.
TACGGGAAATGAACAACATCAAGACGGTCGGCCTGCTCGCATTCATGTCTGCCCTGGTCTGGGGCGTCGCCTACACCTGGGGCGGGGCCAACGGCTTCTGGCTGGGCCTCGTGCTCGCCGTGGGGTTGAACTTCGTCGCCTATTTCTTCTCCGACAAGATGGCGCTGGCGGCGTCGCGGGCTCGCCCGGTCGAGGAGCACGAGCTCCCCGGGGTCTACTCCATCGTGCGCTCGCTGGCGGCGCGGGCAGAGATGCCCATGCCCCGCGTGTACCTGATCGACTCGCCCCAACCCAACGCCTTCGCCACCGGCCGCAACCCCGAGCACGCCGCCGTGGCCGTCACCACCGGCATCCTCCAGACCCTCACGTCCGACGAGCTCGAAGGCGTGCTCGGCCACGAGCTGGCCCACGTCCAGAACCGCGACATCCTCATCAGCTCCATCGCCGCCATGCTGGCGGCCGCCCTGTCGATCTTCGCCCGCATGGCCTTCTGGTTCGGGGGCGACCGCGATCGCAACAACCCGATCGGGGCGGTCGTCGGCATCCTCGCCCTCATCCTGGCCCCGTTCGCCGCCATGCTCATCCGCCTGGCCATCTCCCGAACCCGGGAGTACCAGGCTGACGCCTCCGGCGCCACCCTCACCGGTCGCCCGCTGATGCTGGCTTCTGCCCTGGAGAAGATCTCGGCGGGAGCGGCGCGGCAGCCTATGAACGTAAACCCCGCCGTCAGCCAGCTCTTCATCGAAAACCCGCTCAAGGCGGCGCGCGGGGCCGGCTTCTCCAAGCTCTTCTCCACCCACCCGCCGATGGAAGACCGGGTCCGGCGGCTGCAGGAGATGGCCTCAGGGATCCGTTGACCTTCACCCTGCCGGTCGCCAGCGTGGTCGTGGGGGCGGTGGCGATCCTCGTTGCCGGGTGGGGTACCTGGCTGTCGGTGGGCTCGTCGCGGCGCGGCGCCGGGTGGGCTCACGCCTTCCTCGTCACCTGGCGATGGATGCCGTGGGCGATCGGGGCGGCGGGAGTGGTTCTGGCGCTCGTCGCCGAGCCGCCCTGGGTCGGAATCGCCGTCGCCTACACCGGCTTCGTAACGGCGATCCTGGCTCGCTCCGTGCGCACCCGCTTGTCCTTGGCCAGGGACACCTACGGCGCCTTCGACCCGCCGTCCGAGGCTGCCATCAGCCAGTCCGCCACGATGGGTACCTATCTGATGTGGGGTGGAGTGGTTCTGGCGGCGATCGCCGTCTGGGATGTGACGGAACGGGGATGGGCCGGAGCCTTCGGCCTTGCCCTGGCGGCCATCCTGGCGCTGGCCGGATGGCTGGTTCGCGGCCGCTTCTGACACGTAGGTCGCGTTGGGAGAGCAGTCGAGGTCCAACTACAATCGGACGTCACCGTCCGCCTCGGCGAACGGCCGACCGGATCTGCTTTCCTCGTCGTCCCAGAGGCACGAGGCGGGGACGAGATCCGGTCACGTACGCCGGGATACCCAAGCGGCCAAAGGGAGCAGACTGTAAATCTGCCGGCTCAGCCTTCGGAGGTTCGAATCCTTCTCCCGGCACCAGTGGACGACGACTGACGATGTCCTTCGACTCCCAAACACTGGACGGTCGACACTATCCTCTGTCATCCGCCCCCTTAGCTCAGTGGCAGAGCACTTCCATGGTAAGGAAGGGGTCCGGGGTTCAAATCCCCGAGGGGGCTCAAGCCGGTGAGCGGCCGACGGTCCTGCTCTCCGGAGACGTCCTCTTCACGGGGCGGCGAGGCGGCGTAGCTCAGTTGGTGAGAGCGCTCGACTCATAATCGAGAGGTCGGCAGTTCGAGTCTGCCCGCCGCTACGGACGACCGTCACAACAGAACCCAGGAAAGGGATTCACGATGGGTAAGGCCAAGTTTGATCGTTCTAAGCCGCATGTGAATGTGGGGACGATGGGTCATATTGATCATGGGAAGACGACGTTGACGGCTGCGATTACGAAGGTGTTGGCGGAGCGGGTGGGTGGTTCGAATGTGGTGACG
>DATFFO010000052.1:0-6090 GCA_035250025.1 Acidimicrobiia bacterium | reverse complement strand
GGGATGAGATAACCGAGGGGGACGAAAAGCGCCGAGTAGCCGACGGCGGCGGCCAGGTAGAGCGGGAGACCGGCGATGGCGGCGCCCACGTCGGCCCCGACTACTGCGGTCGCTCCGAGCAGGCCCACCACCGCCACCGCTCCCAGAGCGGCGGTGGCGATGGCGGCCGCCAGAATCGACATCCACGCCAGTTGCAGCCGGCCGATCGGCTTCAGGTAGAGGTAGGGGAGTGTCCCCGCATCGCGCTCATCTCGCAGCGTCGCCGCCGCCAGGATGAGGGCGGCGATGGGGAAGGTGGTCGCTCCGACATTGGCCACGATCTCCTCCACGAGCGGTCCCGCCGTGCCCTCGGCCAGGCCCACGACGAGCAGGATCAGCGCCGGCACGAGAGCGAGAAGGAGCAGACCGATCAGCCTGCCCCGCCGCATGAGCGATCGGAGCTGATGGTCGAGGAGCGCCACGCTCACCGCATGCCCACCAGGTAGCGGAAGACGCTCTCGAGGGACTCGTCGGTGGGCTCGACCCGCTGCAGCCTGATTCCACGATCGTGGGCGAGACGGGGGAGAGCGCGGGCCAGGCTGAGGGCGTCGCTGGCCTCGATGGCGAGCGTGTCGCGGTTGAGATGGATCCCGGCCACCCCCTCCAATTCCATCAGACCGGCGGCCAGCTCGCGGGGACGGTCGGCGTCGACCCGCACCAGGCGCGGCCTGTCGGTCATCGCCGCCCGCAGCTCGGAGACCGTGCCGATGGCGGCCAGGCGTCCGTCGACCATCGCCACGATTCGAGACGCCATGCGTTCGACCTCGGCAAGGACGTGGGAGGACACGACGACCGTTCGCCCCTCCTCGCCCAGGCGACGGAAGAGGCGGATGAGTGCGGCCCTCTGCACCGGGTCGGCTCCGTTGAGTGGCTCGTCGAGAACGAGAACCCGGGGATCGGCGACCAGGGCGGCCGCCACCTTCGCTCGCTGGCGCATTCCCTTCGAGAACCCACCGAGGGGGCGGTCGGCGGCGTCGTCCAGGTCGACGATGTCGATCGCCCTGGCAGTGGCGGCGTCGGGATCGGGCACCCGCATCAGCCGGGCGTTGAGAAGGACGAAGCGGCGAGCGGTGAGATGGGCGTACACCGCCTCATCCTCGGGCACCAATGCCATCTGTCGGTAGAGATCGACGTCACTGCGGGGATCCAGACCAAGAACGGTGACGGTTCCGGCCGACGGCCGCTGGAGGCCGGTGACCAGGCGCATGAGCGTCGTCTTCCCCGCCCCGTTGGGGCCCAAGAGCCCGGTCACGCCGGGGGCGAAGCCCACGGTGACCTCGGAGACGGCCACCTTGGGCCCGAACCATTTGCTCACGTCGGTGAGCTGGACCGTGGCTGAGGCGACCGTCACGCCAGCCTCCGATATCGGCGGTAGACCCACCACATCGAGACGAACGCCACTACCACGATCGCCGCCACCGAGACCCAGGGCGAGAAGCCCACCAGCTCCGCCGGGTAGTCCACGCCCTCGATGTCGAAGACCCAGTCACGGATGATCCGCGGGTGCTGGTCGAGAGCGGCAAGAGTGGCGTAGCGAACGCCGGGGGCGTCGATCAGCCCGATACGCGAGGCGATCGAACCGCCCGCAGTCAGCACACCGAGGAAGATGGCGGCGGCGGCGCCGGTCCGATTGACCACCGCCGAAATGGCTGTCACCAGGGCGCCGTGGAGGACGAGATAGGCGAGGCTGACGGCGGGGATCTTCCACAGCACGTCGAGCGTCGAGCCGAGGTAGCCGAGGAAGCCGTCGGATGACAGGAAGGCGAGGCCAAGATGGAGTGCCAGCAGGGGGCCGAGATAGATGAGCGAGGTCACCCCGAGGAAGGCGATGAGCTTGCCCTGGAGATAGGCGCCCACGGTGACGGGGCGGGAGAAGTACACCGACAGCACGCCCTGGGTGCGGTCGGGGATGAGCAAGGTAGGCCCCGCCAGGGCGATGAACAGGATGCCGATCCACGAGAAGAAGTCGAACAGCTCGCCGTAGCTCGGAAGGTCGCCCGGCTCGTCGAGTCCGGTTTGTCCGAGGAATACGTGCAATCCCACGAAGATCGCAGCCATGAGGACGGCGATCGCCAGCAGCGACCAGGGCAGGATCTTGCGCCGACCCTTGCGACGCAGACCCAGGACCCGGCGGACCCCGTCCCGGATCACGGCCCGGCGGGCTCCGGCAGTTCCCTCGCGGGGCCCGGTGTACCGGCGGTAACCGCGATCGAAGATGACGTTGTCAGTCATGCGGCCGGGGGGCTCGGGCCAGGAACTCATCCTCGAGGGAAAGCGAACCACGGACGAGGCGGAGGAGGCCGGCGTCGGCCGCGACCACGGCGTCGATGATGGAGCTCTCGAGGTCCGCCTCGCCATCGACGACGAGGCGGTTTCCGGTGGCCACGACGTTGAAGCCGGCCGCCACCAGGCGCTCCCTCACCGCCTCGGGCCGTTCGACGACGTCAACGGTCACCGAGTGCAGGTCGCCTCCTCCACCCAGAGGTCCGGATCGGACCAGGTTGCCGCCGTCGAGAAGCACGACCCAGTGGGCCGTGGCCTCGATGTCGGTGAGCACGTGGGAGCTGACGATGACATTGATCCCGAACTCGCCCAGACGTCGAATCAGATCGAGCATCTGGTCGCGCCCCTCGGGGTCCAGCCCCGATGCCGGTTCGTCGAGGAGGATCAAGGTCGGGTCGTGGACGATGGCCTGGGCCAGCTTGACCCGCTGGCGCATCCCGGTGGAGAAGTCGCCCAGGAAGCGAAACCTCTCCTCTTCCAACCCGACGAGGTAGAGGGTCTCCGACGACCGCCTCCGCGCCTCTCCCGTCGGCAGGCCCGCCAGTTCTGCGGTGTAGGCCACGAAGTCGGCCGCCGTCTGATCATTCGGCAGGCACTCCCCCTCCGGCATGTACCCGACCTGGCTGCGCACGGCCAGGGCCTCGTCGAGCACGTCGCTTCCGAGCACGGTCACGGCCCCGTCGGTCGGATGGATGAGGCCGAGAAGGATCCGAAAGAGCGTGGTCTTGCCGGCACCGTTGGCGCCGACCAGGCCGGTCACCCCTTCCGGCACCTCGAGCGACACATCGCTCAGCGCCACCACGCTCCCGTAGCTGTGGTGGAGGCCGGCGGTGGTGACTACGGGAGGCACTGGCCCAGTGTGGCAGGCCGGCACGCCGGCCCCCCTCATGTTTCGGTCGAGTCACGTAGGGTATCAATGAGTGCCCTCGAGAAAGGCCGATCGATGGAACTCGAACATGAATCCCACCAGCAGGTTGCTTCCGACCGGGTAGTCGACAGGAGGGCCTGGTCACCCGGCCAGATCGTTGCCGGACTCGCCGGTTTTGGCCTCATCGTGGTGGGAGGCATCGCCCTGGCCCGTCTCGGTCTGTCAGGTTCGATGACGGGCGAGGCCACCGAGGTTGCCGGGGTGGGCGCCACGCGGCTGTGGGCCATCATCGAGATCGTTCTCGGTGTGATCCTCCTCGGCGTGGCCGCCTCTCCCTACCGGGTCCGGGGCAGCCTCGTCACCATCGGGCTGCTCTTCGCCGCCTTCGGCGTGGTTGTTGCGGTCGAGCCGGATCCGTTCGTCGACCCCCTGGGCGTGGATCAGACGACCGGTATCTTCTGGATCGTGGCCGGCCTGGTCCTGGTGGTCGTCGGGTGGCTCTCGCCGACGGTTGTCAGCCAGACGCGCCGGGCGTCGACCGTCCGGGACGACACCGAGGCTATCGGGTAACCACCTCTTCGAAAGCGGGACCTTCGGGCCGCTCCAGCTGTTCGACGGTGCAGTCGCGGGCGTCCTTGTCCGGTCTCCAGCGATGGAATCGGGTGGCGTGGCGGAACCGGTCACCTTCCAGCTGGTCGTATGAGACCTCTATGACGACTCCCGGGACGACCGGGGTCCAGTCCATGTCCTTGCCGCCGGTCCACCGGCTCTCGGCGCCCGGAACGCGCACCCCGGTCCCGAAGGACTCGTCGGCGACGAGCTCCTGAAACCGCCGGTAGATGGCGACGCGATCCACGTCGGGAAAGCCCGAACAGTGGCCGACGAAGGACAGGTCGCCCTTCTCGGTGTAGAGGCCCAACAGGAGAGAGCCGATCTTGCCGCCGTCCTTGTGCTCGCGGAAGCCGCCCACGACGACATCGACCGTCCGTCGGTGCTTGAGCTTGATCATCGCTCGCTTTCCGGAGACATACCCCTTGTCGAGCTCTTTCGCCACGATGCCGTCGCAGCCGGCGGACTCGAACTCGTCGAACCATCGCCGGGCGGCCTCGACGTCGGTCGTGGAAGGTGTGAGATGCCAGGGATGCACCAGATGCTCGACCAGGGCGACCAGCTCCTGGCGGCGGACCGTGAAGGGCTCCTCACGCAGATCCCTCCCCTCGACGGCGAGCAGATCGAACGCCACCAGCTCGGCCGGCGTCTCCTGTGAAAGGCGCGTGATGCGCGACTCGGCCGGATGGATGCGCTGTTGGAGGACATCGAACTCCGTCGCCCCGTCAACAGCGACGACGATCTCCCCGTCGACCACCGTGCCCGCCGGGAGTTGGCGGAGGGCGGGCTCCAGCTCGGGGAAGTACCGCAGGAGGGGCCGCTCGTTCCGTGAGTCGAGTCGCAGGTGGGGGACCGACCATGACAGCGAACGAAAGCCGTCCCACTTCGGTTCGTAGGCGAACCGACCGGTCGGCCAGCGCTCGGAGGTCTTTGCCTCCATGGTGGGGAGGGGCGGCGGAAAGGGGTGGGTGGTGACGTCTGGCATCTCGGGCACGCAGTCTACGGCCCGGTAGGATCGGCCCACCTTGGAGCTTCCTCAGGTACCTCTCTACAAGCGAATCTTCCGCTTCCTCAAGGCGGCGGCCGACGAGTTCGGCCAGGACTTCGCCGGGCGATTCGCCGCCGCCCTTTCCTTCTACACCCTGTTCTCGCTGGTCCCGCTCCTCTTCCTCGTCGTGGCCGTGGTGGGATACGTGTCGGCGGATTCGGTCCTCGTGACCGACGACTGCACGGGCGTTTCGGCGGCCTCGATCCCCCAGTCTTCCCAGAACCCCCTCGACAAGGCGATCTCCCAGGTCGAGGCGGTGGCCGGGCCCCAGATCGCCGACCAGTTCGCCCAGCTCACCTGTCAGGCGAACGCCAGCAGGACATCCTTCCTCTGGATCGGCATCGGCCTCGCCGCCTTCAGCGGCTCGGCGATCTTCCTCCACCTGCAGGGCGTCCTCAACTGGATCTTCGAGGCGCCCACCGACCGCATCAGCGGCCTCGGCAACGCCCTGCTATCGCGGGGGATCGCCCTCGGCTGGGCGCTCGTACTGGCCGTACTCGTTCTGGCCCCAGTCCTGGCGGTGGGGGGCGTGAGCTTTATCCGTTCCCTGGTCACCGCCGACTGGCTGGGGAGGATCCTGAGCATCGCCGTCCCGCTGACCTCGCTCCTCCTCCTGATCGGCGTCGTCGCCGCCACGTTCCAATTCCTCACCCGGGCAGACGTATCCGGCAAGGCCGCCCGCCGGGGCGGGCTCGCCACCGCCCTCGCCGCCCTGTTGGGGGCGTATCTCGTCGGGTTCTATCTCAGCCGGTTCGGAGCAGGGGGCGCCCTGGGAGCCATCGGCGGTGTGGCCGTGCTGCTCTTCTTCTTCAACCTGATGTGGAGCATCTACCTCTTCGGGGCCGAGCTGACAAAGGTGTACGACGACTACCTGGAGCACGGCGACATCAGGGCTCCTTCGCACAGGGCGAGGCTGGCGGTCGCCGCCCCCCGTCCCGAGGTGCGGCCGCCCGCCACCTCCCCCGTCCGCAACGGGGTGATGGCTTTTGTCATTGGACTGGTCACGGGTTGGGTGGCTCGGCGCAAGGACTGATCGACAGGAGGCGGTGCACCCATCCGGGGTTAGGCTGACGATCGTGGCCATCGACATCGCCGGCTTCGTCACCGACCTCAAGGAACACGCCATCGACCACGGCTTCCACGTCCACGACGAGCGTCACATCGTCGAGACGTACTCGCTGCGGCAGTCATGGGAGGTCGACCTGCATCCGGAGAGCGGCTGCGGGAGGCCGATAGACCTCCA
>DATFFO010000051.1:0-4176 GCA_035250025.1 Acidimicrobiia bacterium | reverse complement strand
AAGGAAGACGTGGTAAGACCGGCCTCGGAGGACCTGTTTCGATAGCAAGACGGAGGACGGAAGACGGAAGACGCGACCCGACATTTCGACTCTTGGTGGTCCCCGTCACGCGGGTTGCAGCCAGGCGATTGCAACGAAGATATCCCATCACCTGCTGGTTCTTTGGATGAGGGGGAACGGCCCGGCGCTTGTTTAGACGGTGACTTGCGTTATTCGTTCGCCACGGTCCAATGAAGGCCGGACCCGTTCCGCACGGTCCAGAGAAGGGCGGAGCCCGTCTTCCGACTTCCGTCGTCCGACTTCCGTCTCGGAAGCCTCCGGGATTGAAACCCTGCGCTCCGACCCGCCTACGCCAAGGGACGTCCCATGCCCACGTAATCGAGGCCGGCGGCGCGGACGCTGGACGGATCGAGCAGGTTGCGGGCATCGACGACGCGGTGGCCGCGCATGACCTTGCGCACCTGGTCGAGGTCGATCTCGGCGAACTCGGGCCATTCGGTGGCAACCACCAGGACGTCGCTGTCACGCACCGCCTCGAGAGCGGTCGGTGCCGAGGCGAACTCGGGCGATGTGGCCTCCGGGTCGTAGAACACTACGTCGGCGCCGTCATGCTGGAGCGAGCGGGCGATGCGCAGTGCGGGAGACTCCCGGACATCGTCCGTGCCCGCCTTGAAGGCCAGGCCCCACATGGCAATCCGGCGCCCCCGCAGCCCGCCTCCGGCGGCCTGTCGGATTTTGTCGATGACCCGGAGACGCTGGCTGGCGTCGGCTTCGATGACGGCCTTGAGCAGCTTGAAGTCGTAGCCGGCGTCCTCCGCCACGCCGATGAGGGCCTCGGTGTCCTTCGGGAAGCAAGATCCGCCATAGCCGGGGCCGGGATTGAGGAAGTGGGGCCCAATCCGATGGTCGCGGCCCATGCCGTCTATCACATCGGTGATGTCGGCGCCGACTGCCTCGCACAGATTGGCGAGGGTGTTCACGAAGGTGAGGCGGGCGGCCAGGTAGGAGTTGGATGCGTACTTGATCATCTCGGCCGACGTGGGGTCGGTCACGACGGCCTCGACACCATCCATCGAGGAGTAGAGGTCGGCCACCGCCCCCGCCACCTCGGGCGAGAAGGCGCCGACCACGAGCCGGTCGGGTTTGAGGAAGTCGCTCACCGCCTTGCCTTCCCGAAGGAACTCGGGATGGGAGGCGATGGCGGCGTCACTCCCCATCTCGGAGAGGCGGCGGGCAAAGCGCTTCACCGACCCGGGCGGCACGGTGGACTTCACCACGAATATGGCGTCTTCCGCCACCACGTTTCCCAGTTCGTCCAGGACGCCCTCGACGTAGCTCAGGTCGGCTCGGCCGTCCGGCCCGGGAGGGGTGGGAAGGCACAGAAAAATGAAGCGCGACCCTTCAGCCGCCTCGATGTTGTCGGTGTGGAATGTGAGCAAGCCCGACGATCGTCCGCCGGCCAACATCTCGTCGAGTCCCTCCTCGAAGATCGGGACACCCCCCTCCTCGAGCATCGCCACACGCTCTGCCGAAAGTTCGGCCAGACGAACGGTATGCCCGAGGTGAGCCAGGCCGGACCCAGTGACAAGCCCGACGTAACCGGCGCCGATGACAGTGATGCTCATGATCGTTCCTTGCTTTCCGCCTGTGAGCGGAGGGGGGCACACGCGACGGCCGCCCATCGAGATGGCTCTCGATTCTACGGCGCTCCCAAGCCCGGATACCCCATCCCCATGCGTTCAGCGAGACAAACTAGCCGTCGGCGCGGGTTCGTCCATGGGTCGCCCGGATCGGAAGGCGTCGAGAGTCTCGTCCGCCGCCGGCTCGTCGGGCATACGCACCCGAACGCCGTCCATCTTGACAGCCCGCGTCGGCAGGGTTGCGGCGCCGATGTCAGATCCGGCGACACCCCTGAAGGCGAACGCCAGGGACATGAGAGATGAGTCGGCCAGCGTGGCGTCGACGGACATGTGCTGGGCAAACGAGGCCACGATCGAATCGGCCTCTGTCAGGGTGGAGGGCCGCCGCAAGCGAGCCAGGATGGCCTTGACGAGCTGCTGCTGGCGTTTCGTCCGCCCGAACTCGGTGGCCGGCACGCCGACCCATTCGCCGTCGACGAATTCCTGGTACTGACGACTGCGGGCAAAGGCCAGCGCCTGGGAACCGTCCATCAGCACCGTTCCGGCACCCACTTCAAGATGAGTCCTGAGGTCGCGGGCGGCCCTGTCGAATGTCATTTCGACGCCGCCCAACTGGTCGACGAGGTCCTGGAAGCCAACGAAGCCTATCTCCACATAGTGGTTTATCGGCAGCCCGAAGACGTCGCGCACGGTCTCGATCATGAGTTGAGGGCCGCCTACGTCGAAAGCGACGTTCACCTGGTCCTCCCCATGTCCTGGGATGGGCACCCAGGTGTCACGCGGGATACTCAATAGGGTGACGTCGTCCAGGTGGGGATCGAGCCGTGCGATCATCACGACGTCGCTGCGGGCGCCGGCGGAGTCCCCGAACTCCTCCACATCGACGCCCTCACGACTGTCGCTCCCGAGGATCAAGAAGTAGACCGGCTCGTCAGGCAGGACGACCTCGAGCTCGTCAACCACATCCGCATTGACGGTGGCGCTCTGGCGAAAGGCGCTCTCGGCCGACTTCACCGCCCACCAGACACCGCCTACGACGACAACAACCACGACCAGGGCTGCCAGAGCCGAGATCTTGAGCCATCGAGGCAGGCGGCGGGGCGCCGACGGAGGGGAAGGATGCCCAGACATGACGGTGAGACGCGGGCAGGCTATCACCGGTTCCCCTCCGTGCCAGGAGGCGAAGGCGTCGGCCGGCACGAGCCTGACCCAGCTCTCGTTAGGCTCACGGTCGATAGCTCTCCAGGAGGCAGAAGTAGTGGCGGTCCTCGCCCACGAGGGCACCTATCCGATAATGTACGGGCGATTCGCCGTGCCGGTGGGCTCGGGATACCGGCCGGGCTATCTCGCCCGACCCGACCGTGTCGGCCAGTTCCCCACCGTGATCGTCGTACCCGGCATCGATGGCCTGAGCTCGTTCGAGAAGGACATCTGCCGTCGCTTCGCCCGTCGGGGCCTCGCCACTCTCAGCTTCGAGCTCTACCGCCAGCGTATGGGGGATCCCCTCGTCGACTACGCCCGCCTGTCCGATCGCATGGCGATCACCGATCTCGACGAGGTGGGTGAGTTCCTGGCCAGCGACGACGTCTCCTGGTCGCACTCGAGCGCCCTCGGGATCCTCGGCCTCGACGTGGGGGGGCGATTCGCCCTGGCGTTGGCGGCCCAACGGCGATGGATCAGGGCCGCCGCCGTCTGCTCGTCTCCGCTCACCGGCGACGAGGAACGCGAGATAGTCGTGGCTGATCTTCTGGCCCACATCGCTGTGCCCGTGCTCGGCCTCTACGGGGCCGAGGACGCCTTGATCTCCGCCGACACGGTGGACGAGGCCCAGGCTCGCAACCAGGCTGGGCAGTGGCTCCTCTACGCCGGAGCCGGCCACGGCTTCCTCAACATCAGCGACGATGCCTACGACGCCGACGCCGCCGCCGACGCCGAAGCCCGGCTCATCACCTTCTTCCTGTCGACCCTCCCCGCCAACACGAGCACCGACCTGGGCTAGCTGTCGTTGGGGGAAAATGCCCTCTACCCCACCCGCTCTGCTCCGCTCCAGGGGACGAAGTCTTCCGTCTTCCGTCTTCCGTCTTCTTGACCCTCCCCCTAGAGGGACGAACCCCTGATGTGACGAACCGCACCTGAGGCGAGGCGCTGCTCGCCGGCTTCGGTGAGGACGACGAGGGAGCCGTCCTGTGCGATATCCAGCGCCCTTCCTCGACCGTCGGGATCCCACTCGACATCGGTGCCGAGCGTGACGCATGCCGCCATGTACTCGGTCCGGGGCCAGCCCGGCGCGGCGGCGAGTCCCAGGAGGACGGAAGCCCACTCGGTGGCAAGCGACGGTCCGACGTCGGGACCCGGATCGTTCTCGAATATGGCGGTCACTCCCGGCGGAGGCGAGGGCCAGAAGAGGTTCACGCCGAGACCTGCAACCACCAGGTCGCCGGAGCCCTCGACCAGGATGCCGCCCACCTTGTCGTCGCCGAGGAGAAGGTCGTTGGGCCATTTCAACGCCACGGCCTCCCCGATGGTCCTCCGCGCC
>DATFFO010000050.1:0-3308 GCA_035250025.1 Acidimicrobiia bacterium | reverse complement strand
AGACGCTGGCGATCTGTCGGGAACTGGGCGACGAGGTTCGCACCGCGAGGGCGCTCAACTCGCTCGGAGGCATGGCCATCGAAATGGGAGATCACGAGGCGGCGACGGAGTACCTGTCCGAAGCCGAGACGATCCTGCTCGTCCACGACGACGACTACGGGCTCGGTGCGAACCGCATCAACCAATGCGATGTCGCCATAACCCGCGGCGAGCTCGCCCGCGCCAGACAGTGGGGGGAATCAGCGCTCGACATATTGTCCAAGGCAGGCAATGCCTTTGGCGAGGGAGTGGCTCTGCGACACCTGGCCAAGGTGGCGTATTCCGAAGGGGACCTCGAGGAGGCCGGGTCATTTCTAAAAAGGGCCCTCGCCAAGGGACACGAGATCGGCGACATCGGCGCCTCCGCCCGCTGCCTGGAGCGGCTGGGTGGTGTTGAGATCGCATTGGGACGCAACGCCAGGGGGCTGAGATTGGGAGCGGCGGCTCAGCGGCTGCGCAGCGAGGTCGGCGACCATATGGCACCTGAGCGGCTGGCCACCTTCCAGGAGAGCTGGGCCGACGCTCGTCGGGCTCTGGGCGAAGCGGATTTCCAGGAGACGTGGGAGCAGGGATCCCACATGACCTTCGATCAGGCGGTCAACTATGCCATGGAGGACTGAGCACCCGGCTATCCCTCACCGAACAGCGCATCGACGTTGGGAAGGTCCTGGAAGCCGGAGAACGTTCCCGTTTCCGCGATCTCCTTGGCGGAGCGCAGGAAGCCGGCCCAGGCGGTGCGCGCCAACGTGCCTCCGACGCTGATCCGCCGGACTCCGAGGTTCGCCGCCTCCGCAACGGTCATGAACGGGGAGTTGATCAGCAGATTCACCGGTTTCGGCGCCACCGCGGCGACGATGGCGGCAGCATGGTCCACCGTCTCGATCCGAGGGGCGTAGAGGCAGTCGGCACCGGCCTCGGCATACGCCCTCAGGCGACGGATGGTCTCGTCGATGTCGGGGCGTCCCACGACAAACCCCTCCGAACGCCCGGTGAGGACGACACCGGTGCCCGTTTCGTCGATCGCCTGGCGGGCGGCCCGAACACGCTCGACGGCGAGGTCGAACTCGTAGAGCGGATCAGCATCGTCGCCCGTCGAGTCTTCGATGGATAGGCCGGCTATTCCCGTCCCCGCCGCGAGCTTGACGTTCTCGCCCACCTGCTCCGGGTCATCGGCAAAGCCACGCTCGAAGTCGGCGTTCACCGGGAGGTCCACGGCGGCCGCCACCTGGGCAAGGTGCGCCAGCACCTCGTCGACCTCGACCCCGTTGTCTGCCCGGCCCAACGTCCAGGCGAAGCCGGCGCTCGTCGTCGCCAGCGCCTTGAAGCCGAGCTGCTCCAGGGCGCGAGCGCTGCCCACGTCCCACGGATTGGGCATGACAAAGCACCCGGAGGAGTGGAGATCACGAAATGCGGTCACCCGATCATCAGCCACGTTGGTTACACCTCGTTTGAAGGACGTGCGTACCGTACTCCCGGCAGCCAGGGCGAGCCTTTTACTCCGCCTCGCTCATGCCCGTGGCGGTTTCGGCCTGGTGGAGGGCGGCGGCGTGCTGGCCGGACAGGTCGGCACCGAGAAACTCCGGGGTGTGAGGCATTGCCAGATGGAGTTCCGACTCGACCTGGACGCCAACCGCCAATCCGCTTGCCTCCAGGTCCAGCACGTGTCCCCCGAGGTTCCGATCGGTCGAGATGAAGTGGAAGTGGTATCCGGGGATATTCACCGCCCCGGCATAGACCGGTGCCCAGAAGCCAACCAGGGTCCCCTCCCCTTCACGGAGAGCGAACTCGCTCTGGTGCTGGACTGCGTCCACCAGGCCCTCCCCCGGCGCCGCCGGGCAGGCCGACCTCAGCATCAACCGGTTGAACCGCCCCTCCGCCCTGACGGCGGCGAACAGATTCTCCGACGGACGAAGCCGGTCGACCAGCTCCGTCAACTGGGCCAGGGAGCAATCTCCTTCGATCTGGGAGTGGGCGTCTTCGTGGAACCGGGTGACGACCGCGAACGGAACCCGTGTCGCGTCGTCTACGACGTTGACGGCGCCGGCGTAAGTCGCCCGATAGCAGTTCCCGTCGAGCATGATCAGCTCGCCGTCGAGTCCGTCGAATGTGCCAAGGCCGAGATCGCCATGCTCCTTCAGGCTCTCCACAGTGACGGCGCCGCGGAACACACCCTTGATCAGGGCGTTGGAGGTCGACACCTGAAAGATGGAGTGGCTATCTACCGCGAGGGCGGCGGCCAGTGCCCGTTCGACCACCGCTGAAAGGCTCCCGCCGGTCCGCCGCCTCTCATCCTCGAGGGCCTTCCAGACCGTCTCGGATACCTCGCAGGAGAGCTTCGGAGCCATTGCGCCAGGGTACCCGTCGGCGTTGCCCGCCACCCCGGACCGAGCTACCCGCCCGCCACCAGCGTTTCGGTGATTGCGTGCTCCTCCCCCTGGCCGGCGTCCTGGTTGGCGACCCGGAACGTCAGCGTTCCGTCCGGGCCGGTCCAGGTGCAATAGGTCGACCCGGCCGCTCCCTCGCAACGGTCGAATTCCCAATCCGCGGCGGCGTCGAGCGAGGCGTCCGCCAGCACCTGGCGCGCCTCCATCGTCATCAGCCTCACCAGCAGCCCTTCATCACCTTCCGTCCAGGCCCCGAACGCGACCGAGGCGTAGTCCTCGGCGTTTCGAGGGAGCGGTTCCTGAGCGGCGGTGGTGTCGGGGGAAGCCTCCGTCACGGCCGAGGTGGGAACGGTAGAAGTCTCCGGGACCGCAGTCGACGAGGAAGCGGGAGACACCGACGCCGAGCTGGTGCCGGGGGCCGTAGCGGTGCTGCATGAGCCGAGCACCAAACCAGTCACGAGAACGCCCAGGGTGCGCCGCACTGATTGCGTCACCGTCCCGCTAGCCCTCGGGGTGGGCGGACACGTCGAACTGGTTCCCCTGCGGGTCGGCGAGCGTGACCCAACGGAAGCTCTCGTCGCCACGCCTCTCAACCAGAGTGGCGCCGGCTGCGATGAGACGGTCGACTTCGGCGTCGAGATCCCTGGCTGACAGGTCGAGATGCACCTTGTTCTTGCCGGGAGTCGGGTCCTCGACCTTCTGGAACGCAAGCGGCACCGTCAGGCCGCCCCCATTGAGGATCACGAACCAGCCCTCGTTGGTCTCGGCGATATCGGCGCCGGTCTGCTCAGCCCACCACGCCGCCAGTGGCTCGGCCTCCGTGGCGTCGATCGTGATCATCTCCAGCTTGAGTGTCATCCCTCAACCGTAACCGCCCCCTCGCAG
>DATFFO010000049.1:0-30228 GCA_035250025.1 Acidimicrobiia bacterium | reverse complement strand
ACGGATCGAACCGGTGATCAAACGGCTGGCGATCTTCGGTGCCCTCATGGGCCTCGCTTCCGGCAGCCTGCTCACCCATCTGCCGTCGTTCGCGGCCGAGGCCTTCGGTTGGTCGACGGCGGTCGGCGGCTTGCTGGTGGCGGTGTTCAGCGGCATCGCCTTCCTCGCCCGCCTGTCGGCGGGGCCGATCTCGGAGCGCTATTTCAGTCATCACAGGACGATGGTGACGATGGCCTTGCTCACGGCGGTGGCGGGGGTCGCTCTCGCCGTCGCCCCGTCGGGCGCCTGGTTGTGGCCCATCGCCCTCGTGGTCGGAATCGGCCCGATGGCCTGGAACGTGATCGGCAATCTGGCGGTCATGGAGCTCTCGCCCGCCGGGGGAGCCGGTCATGGCTCCGGGGTGATGATGGGCGGCTTCCTGGGCGGGGTAGCGCTCGGCGCGCCGATCCTCGGCTGGTCGGTCGACGTGACTGGCACTTATCGCCCCGGCTGGGTGGCGGTCGCCGTCATCGGGCTGGTGGCCGCTTGGCTGGGTCAAGGCGTGCGGGCTGACGAGACCGCTCCCGTCTGAGCCCGTACCCTGGACCTATGCGCCTGGTCATCGCCCGCTGCTCCGTGGACTACCAGGGCCGTCTCACCGCCCATCTCCCCGAGGCGGTGCGCCTGTTGATGGTCAAGGCCGACGGTTGTGTCGCCGTCCACGCCGACGGTGGGGCCTACAAGCCTCTCAACTGGATGAACGCCCCCAACACGCTCGTCGAGTTTTCGGATCGGTGGGAGGTCTCGAGCCCCAAAGGGGAAGTGCTCCTGGTGACCCTCCACGAGGTGCTCTCGGATGTGGTCTTTGAACTCGGCGACGATCCCGGGTTGCAGAAGGACGGCGTCGAGGCCGACCTCCAGGAGTTGCTGGCCGAGCGACCCTGGGCCCTCGAGCAGGGCATGACCCTGGTGCGCCGCGAGTACCCGACGGCCCTGGGGCCGATCGACCTGCTCTGCACCGACTCGGAGGGAAGATCGGTGGCGGTGGAGGTGAAGCGCCGGGGGGAGATCGACGGCGTCGAACAGCTCGTCCGCTATCGCGAGCGGCTCGACATGGATCCGCGCCTCGCTCCGGTCCGGGCCTTGTTCGTCGCCCAGTCCATCACCCCGCAGGCGAGGACTCTGGCCGAGGCGCGGGGCGTGCAGACGGTCGAGGTCGACTACGACGGGTTGCGCCAGATCGAATCCTCCCGTCCCCGCCTTTTCGACCTCCACTGACGTGTTCGCCATCGTCTTCTACCACCCCGAGATACCGCCCAACACGGGCAACGCCATGCGGCTGGCGGCCGTGACCGGCTGCGAGCTCCATCTGGTCGAGCCGCTCGGCTACCAGCTCGACGACGCCAAGCTGCGCCGCGCCGGCATGGATTATCGGGACCGAGCAACGGTCACGGTCCACCCCGACTTCGACCACTGCGTTGCCGACCTCGGGGATCGGCGGGTCTACGCATTCACCGTCGATGGCGAGGTGGACTACACGAACGTCTCATATCAGCCGGGCGATGCTCTTCTCTTCGGTCCCGAATCGGTCGGCCTTCCTGAAGAGATCCGGCGCCACACGTGGGTGACCCAGCGTGTGCGCATCCCCATGGTCCCCGGCGTCCGCTCCCTCAACCTCTCCAACGCCGCCGCCATCGCCGTCTACGAGGCCTGGCGCCAGAACAGCTTCCGCTGACCCTCCCGTTCGCCCATCAACCCTTTTCGCGCATCAAACGCTTCGGTTTTGACGGGATCGATGCGCGAAAAGCGGGGGCGGGGTCAGCCCGCCAGGAGGCGCAGGGCGATGGCCTCGGCGAGAACCGACTTCTCGAGGTCGTCGAGGTCCTGGGACTCGTTGGGGGCGTGGACCGAGGAGGTCGGATCACCGGCTCCGGTGAGGAGGATGGGGGCGCCTGGCAGCCTCTCGGAGAACGCGGGGACAAACGGAATGGAACCGCCCACCCCCATCTCGACGGGCTCCGTGCCCCAGGCGGCGCGCATGCCTTCCTTCCAGGCGGCGAAGGCGTCCCCTTCGGTGGAGAGAGCGAACCCATCTCCCCAGTCGGTGCCGCGCACCTCGAGGTGCGCTCCCCACGGGAGGTGGGTCTTGAGGTGGTCGGTGAGAGCCTCGACGGCGGCCTTGTTGTCCTGGCCCGGAGCCGTGCGCATGCTGATCTTGGCCTTCACCACCGGCACCAGTTGGTTGATCGCTTCCGCCACGGGCGGAGCATCGATCGCCAGGACCGAGATGGCCGGACGCGTCCAGATGCGCGAGACGAGGCTTCCCGATCCCAGCGTTTCGAGGCCGGGCACGGCGCCTGCCATCGCCGCCGCCTGCTCCTCGGCGAACTCGAGGCCCTCGACCTCTTCTGACACCAGGCCCTCGACGGCGACGGAACCGTCGTCGTTGTGGAGGCTGGCGACGAGCCGAGCCAGAACCATGAGGGCGTCGGGATAGAGACCCCCGAAGAGGCCCGAATGCTGGGCGGCGGCCAGAGTCCGTACCTCGACTTCGACGGCGGTGATGCCGCGGAGCGAGGTCGTGAGCGCCGGAGTCCCGACGCGCCAGTTGCCGGCGTCTCCGATCACGATCACGTCGGCGGAGAGGAGATCGGCGTACTCCTCGAGGAAGTCAGGCAGGTGCCGGGAACCGATCTCCTCCTCTCCCTCGATGAAGATCTTGAGGCCGACGGGTGGCTGGCCGCCGAAGGCACGGATCGCCCCCAGGTGCATGATGATCCCGGACTTGTCGTCGCTGGCGCCCCGGCCGTAGAGGCGGCCGTCCCGCTCGAACGGGTCGAACGGCCCCGTGTGCCATTCGTGGGCGGGTCCGGGCGGCTGCACGTCGTGGTGGGCGTAGAGCAGCACGGTCGGGGTCCCGGGAGGGCCGGGGATGTGGCCGAAGACGGCGGGATGGGCGTCGCCCAGCTCGAGCAGCTGGACGTCCTGGGCTCCTTCACCACGTAACAGCTCGGCCACCTTCTCGGCCGAGCGGCGCACCTCGCCCGGATCGAATCCGTCGGCGCTCACCGAGGGGATCCTCACCAGGTCGGCGAGCACGGAACGTAGATACGGGGAGTCGTCGGCGACCGCAGTCCTCAGGTCTTCATGCATATGAGCGATCGTATCGTGGTGGTGCGACCCGAAAGGCGCCGGGTGCGCCATCATGGGGACGTGATCCGATTCTCCCTGGCGGGGATTCCCGTAACCGTCCGCCCGTCCTTCTGGCTCATCGCCGGTCTCCTGGGATTCGGCCTGGAGGGTGCGGGCCTCATCGCCGCCTGGATTGCCATCGTCTTCGTATCGGTGCTCGCCCACGAGTTGGGTCATGCCCTCACAGCTCGCCGCTACGGGGCCGAGGTGGCGATCACCCTCACCACGCTGGGGGGCCTGACCAGTTGGAGGGCACCGGACGGTAAGATCTCCCCGGGACGTAGAGCCGTCGTGGCGGCGGCGGGATCGGCGGTGGGGATCCTGCTGGGGCTGGCGGTCCTCGGGCTCTATCGGCTCATCCGCCCAGCGGGGCTGGACGTCGCTCGCATCGTCGACATGATCGTCTGGGTCAACGTGGGTTGGGGCGTCCTCAACTGGCTCCCGATTCGCCCCCTCGACGGCGGCCACCTGCTCTCCTCCCTGCTCGAGCTTGCCGCCCCGAAACGAGCGCAGAGAATCGCCGACGGCGTGTTCCTGGTCACGAGCCTTCTGGCTCTGGCGGCGGCGCTCTACTTCCGGTATCCCTTCGTCGCCGTCCTGGCTGCGTTCATGGTGTGGTCAGAGGTCGGGAGGCACCTGGGTCCCGCCCCGCAATCGGACGCCGCCCGTGTGTTCACCTATGACGAGCCCGAGCCTCCGCCTCATGCCCCCGATGGTTCGGACGGGGAGAGCGCCGGCGGCGAGGAGGAAGAGGGGATGGCCGCCCCCGACGACCGCTCACTGAGCTGATCCTCGCCCCACACCTCGGTTGATGCCGGGTTTGGGCGACGTGGGTGGGGGAATCCCTAGAGCGTGCATCGAGAACGGGACTTCCAGGCGGCGCCGCAGTCGGTGACCGCAGTTCGACGTTTCGTCAGAGACACCCTCACCGCGCGGGCGATCGTGGATGATGTGGTCCTGG
Organism: Acidimicrobiia bacterium; assembly: GCA_035250025.1. GTDB lineage: Bacteria > Actinomycetota > Acidimicrobiia > Spongiisociales > ZC4RG35 > DATFFO01. Next base: position 26,096 of record DATFFO010000049.1, on the reverse strand, counting down.
TGGCGTCTGAGCTGGCCGCCAACGCCGTCCGCCATGCGCATACCGCGTTCACGGTGAAGCTGATCTTCAATGGGGGCGTGCGAATGGAGGTCTCGGACGGGTCGGCTCGCCTCCCATCGGTCGCGGACCCGGGCGAGTCGTTCCGTGGGCTTCGTTTGGTCGGGGCCACGTCCGAGGACTGGGGATTCGACCTGACGGACCACGGCAAGACCGTGTGGGTGGAGTTCGCCCGGGCCTGAGCGACCATCCCCCGGCATGTACATTGGCCCGATGGACTTCGCCTACAGCGACAAGGTCGAGGACTACCGCCGACGGGCAGCCGACTTCATGGAGTCGCACGTGTACCCGGCCGAGGATGTCTATGCCGACCAGATGCGGGCTTCGGGCGACCCCAACCACCATCCCCCCGTGATCGAGGAGTTGAAGGCGGAGGCCCGTAGACGGGGGTTATGGAACCTGTTTCTCCCCGCCGAGTCCGGCCTCAGCGTCCTCGAGTACGCCCCCATCGCCGAGATCACAGGCCGCAGCCCCGAGATCGCCCCCGAGGCGATGAACTGCGCCGCCCCCGACACCGGCAACATGGAGATCCTCCATATGTTCGGCACCGACAAGCAGAAGGAGACTTGGCTCGCCCCGCTGCTCGACGGAGAGATCCGTTCCTGCTTTTCGATGACCGAGCCGGCCGTGGCCAGCTCCGACGCCACCAATATCGCCACCCGGATCCAGCGGGACGGAGACGAGTACGTCATCAGTGGCCGCAAGTGGTTCAGCTCGGGCGCCGCTTCGCCTCGTTGTCAGGTCTCGATTGTCATGGGGGTCAGCAACCCGGACGCCGACCCCCACCGCCGCCAGTCGATGGTGCTGGTTCCCCTCGCTACTCCCGGCGTGGAGATCGAGCGCGCACCGACGGTGTTCGGTTACCAGGACCGGGGCGGCCACCCGCAGATCCTCTTCGACTCGGTTCGGGTCCCGGCTTCCAATCTGCTGGGGGAGGAGGGCGGTGGCTTCGCCATAGCCCAGGCCCGGCTAGGACCGGGTCGGATCCACCACTGCATGCGGGCGCTGGGCGCGGCCGAGCGCTGTCTGGAGCTGATGGTTCGGCGGGCGCAGGGGAGGACGGCCTTCGGCAAGCCGCTCTCCGAGCAAGGAGTCGTCTCGGAATGGGTGGCGGATGCCCGCATCCGCATCGAGCAGGCCCGCCTGCTCGTGCTGAAGACCGCCTGGATGATCGACTCCGTCGGCACGAAGGCGGCGCGTACCGAGATCGCTGCCATCAAGGTGGCCGCCCCGGCGACGCTGAAGTGGGTGGCTGACCGCGCCATCCAGCTTTTCGGGGCTGCCGGGTTCACCGAGGACTGGCCGCTGGCCAGGTTCTACTCGATGGCCCGCTGGCTCCAGATCGCCGACGGCCCCGACGAGGTCCACCGCCGTTCCGTCGCCCGAGGCGAGTTCGCCCGAGACTCGCTTCGCCCGTCGTTGTAGGTTCTACGTTCTTCCGTCTTCCGACTTCCGTCTTCCGACTCCGACCACCGAACTCACAACCCACAAACAGGCGCCGAAGGCGACTACGACGCCCGCCGGATCTCCTCCAGCCAACGGCGGCGGATGGTGCGGCGCTCCTTGGGCGTGTGCCCGCCCCAGACGCCCTCTGTCTGGTTTGTTTCGATGGCGTACGAGAGACATTCGGCCGCCACCGGGCAGATCGCGCATACCTCCTTGGCGGCCGAGATGGCGGCAACGTCCGCCGGATCCGGGAAGAACTCGACCCCCGGAGCATCGGCGCAGGCGGCAGCCTCTCGCCAGTGTTCGATGTAGATCTCGGTTTCGGGGGTCGTCATGAGCGCTCCCTCTTTTTCTAAGAATCCATGCAACGCATGGGTAAGAGTTTTCGTTCCCGAGGGAATGCCGCCCAAACCTTGTTGTTGCAGGAGTCATGCAGTTCGACCTGACGTACGACTATTTGTGCCCGTTTGCCCGCAACGCCAACGAGGCGGTTCTCAAGGGACTCGAGGATGGGCGGGACTGGCAGGTCAGGTTCCGGCCCTTCTCGCTTTCCCAGGTTCACGTCGAGGAGGGCGAGGCGGACGTCTTCGACGACCCGACGTGTTCTGGGATCCTCGCCCACCACTGGGGGATCGCCATTCGAGACAACGACCCCGATCACTTCCCCGCCGCCCACGTGGCCCTCTTCGCAGCCCGACACGACGAAGGCCTCGACATCAAGGAACCCGATGTGATCACGGCGGCGCTCGAGGGCACCGGTGTGGACACCGCGGCGATAGCCGAGATCGTGGCGAGCGGCGCTCCCGCCAAGACACTGGCGGTCGAGCATCGCCAGGCGGTCGAAGAGTGGTCCGTGTTCGGCGTTCCCACCTTCATCACCGCGGACGGCATCGCCACCTTCGTCCGTTTCATGGAGCGCGGCCTGGTAGCCGACATCGATCGCCTGCTGGACCTGATCGGGTGGCAGGGCCTCAACGAGTTCAAGCGGACCCGGAAACCCCGTTAGGCCTCACTCGTCGCGCCGGCGCCGCTCGGGCGGCTCGTCGCGGTCCGGCCCGACCTCGGTGGCCAGGTTCACCAGGGCGTCACCGGGAGAGATCAGTGGGTTGAGGCTCTGGGCAATCACCCAGCCACTCGAGCTGGAGCGGATTTTCGTAGGCCGGGTTCCGAAGGCGTCCGAGATAGACCCGATGACATCGCCCTTCTCGACCATTCCCCCGAGGTCGACATCGAGAGTGGCGATGCCACCCCGACGGGCCCGGACCCAACTCGTGCGGCGGACGGTGTGGACGAACCCGGGATCGGGAAGGTCGGTGTCGACCATGCCCAGACTGCGCATGACTCGCATCACGCCATCAACTCCGGTGGAGATGGCCTCCTCGTCGAAGCGATGGGCCTGGCCCGCTTCGTAGACGAGGACACGGATGCCCCGCTCCGTGGCGGCCTGGCGCAGGGAGCCGTCCCGCACCCGGGCCTGGATGGCAAACGGCGCCCCGAAGGCGCGGGCGAGCTCGAGGGTCTCGGGGTCGTCCAGGTCGGCTCGAATCTGGGGTGCGTTCACGCGGTGATTCGTTGCGGTATGCAGGTCGATACCCAGGGAGCACTTGGACACGACCTGGTTGATGAACAACCCGGCGAGTCGGTTGGCGAGAGACCCGCGCCTCGATCCCGGGAAGGATCGGTTCAGATCCCGGCGGTCGGGGAGGTACCTGGACTCGTTGAGGAAGCCGAACACGTTGACGATGGGCACTGCCAGGACAGCTCCCCGCAGCCGGCGGGCGTCGAGAAGGCGCAGTACGCGGCGGATGATCTCGACGCCGTTCAGCTCGTCACCGTGCACCGCCGCCGAGAGCCACACGTGGGGACCGGCATAGCGTCCATTGAAGACCGCCACCGGCAGCGAGGCCTCGGTGCCGGCCGGCAGGCGGGCGAACGGGAGCTCGAAGCGGGCGACGCGGCCCGGTGCCACCAAGCGGTCGCCGACGGCGATGGCGACGTTGCGGTGGCCGTCAGCCCTGGATGCGGTCACGGGTCCTTCCCTGCCGGGCGTTCTGCTCGACGAATTCGATGACCTTCCCGGCGATGTCGACGCCGCTGGTCGCTTCGATCCCGGCCAGGCCGGGCGACGAGTTCACCTCCAGCACGAGCGGTCCGTGATTCGACTGGACCATGTCGACGCCGCACACGTTGAGGCCCATCGTGCGGGCGGCCTTGAGAGCGGTGGCGCGCTCGATGGACGTGAGCTTGATCTTCTCGGCAGTTCCACCCTGGTGGAGGTTGGACCGGAACTCACCGACCGCAGCCTCCCGTCGCATAGCCGCCACCACCTTGGTCCCGATCACGAAGGCCCGTATGTCTGCTCCCCGGGCCTCCTTGATGAACTCCTGGACGAGGAAGTTGGCGTCCAGTTGGCGGAAGGCGGCGATGACCGACTCCGCCGCCTTGCGAGTCTCGGCCAGCACGACCCCCACCCCCTGGGTGCCCTCGAGGAGCTTTACGATCACGGGAGCGCCACCGACCACCTCGAGCAGCCCGGCGACGTCCTGAGTGCTGTGGGCGAACCCCGTCACCGGCAGCCCGACTCCCGCCCGGGCGAGGAGCTGCATCGAGCGCAGCTTGTCCCTCGAGCGGCTGATGGCCTGGCTCGTCACCAGGGGATAGACGTTCATCACCTCGAACTGTCGAACGACCGCTGTCCCGTAGAAGGTATACGAGGCGCCGATGCGGGGCACGACAGCGTCGAAGCGCAGCTCCTCGCCCCGGAACAGGACCTTGGGGCGGGCGCTGGTGATGTCCATGTAGCAGCGCAGATAGTCGACGACGCGCACGCTGTGTCCCCGCTCGCGGGCGGCCTCGGTGAGGCGCGACGTGGAGTAGAGCGATGACTTGCGCGAAAGGATCCCGATGTCCACGTCAGCTCTCCTCCGTGATCGGGCGGCCCCCCAAATAGGAACTGCCGGGATCGATCACGAACCGATTCTGGACAGTCCTGCGACCCAGCAGCATCCGAAATCCCATCTCGTCCCGAGAGGTCAGGTTGATCTCCGCCGTCCACACCACGTCTGCCCACTGCACCTCTGTGCGGATGACGGGGCGGATCTCACGGCGACCTCCGGGATTGCGTACCGGCCGCTCGTCTATGACATCGGCCTCGACGGTCACCCGACCGGCCCTCGAGCGCTGCCGGGGCTGGATCTGAAACCGTACGCAGTCGCGGCCGTCCGGGCCGGTGAAGCGCACCATCCCGAAAGCATGGAGTGAGGACGATGCGGCGCCGGTGTCGACCTTGGCCTTGATGGCCGTCACCCCGAACCCGGGCAGCGCTATCCACTCCCGCCACCCGATGCGGCGCGGCGTCACCTATCGGACCCTGAAACGATGCGTGCGGGGCGACCGGTGCTCATGTCGAGTGCAGGCTAAGTGCTCTCCAGCGGAAGTACGGTCGCGTATTTCGACGAGGCGGCGACGCCGAGCCCCCGGTGTCGGGTGTATCCGGCTTCGGGTACGGTGCCGCCATGTTCGACGTTGCCTCTGCCCGCGCCGCCTTTCCGGCCCTCACCCGGACCAAGGGAGGGCACCCCGTTGCCTATCTCGACGGGCCGGGTGGCACCCAGGTCCCGGAGTCGGTGATCGCGGCGATGAGTGGCGTGCTCGAGGCAGGCGTGTCCAATCTCGGCGGCGGCTTCGATTCGTCGCGGCTCGCCGAGGAGGTCACCGACTCGGCCCGGCAGGCGGCCGGCGACCTCTTCGGGGCGGCCGACACCGAGGAGATCGTGTTCGGGCAGAACATGACCTCGCTCACCTTCTCTCTGAGCCGGGCGCTGGCCCGGAGCTGGCGACCGGGGGACCGGATACTGGTGACGAGTCTCGACCACGACGCCAACGTCACGCCGTGGCGCCTGGCGGCAGCCGACGCCGGGGTGGCCGTGGACATGGTGCGCTTCGACTCCGGGACGTGGACGGTGGCAGCAGATTCAGTGGGAGACCTGCTCACCGACCGCACCCGCGTGGTGGCCTTCACGCATGCCTCCAACGCCATCGGGTCCATCCCGGACGTGGCCGCCATAGTCGAGGTCGCTCATGCCGCCGGCGCCCTCACCTATGTCGACGCCGTCCACTACGCCCCCCATGGCGTGGTCGATGTAGCCGCCACCGGGACGGACTTCCTCGTGGCGTCCTCCTACAAGTTCTTCGGGCCGCATACCGGAGTCCTGTATGGCAGGCGAGAGTTGCTCGATGGTCTCGACGCCTACAAGGTCCGCCCGGCCCCCGCTTCGGGTGGAGGCAAGTGGGAGACCGGGACCCAGAGCTTCGAGTCGCTGGCCGGGGTGACGGCCGCGGTGGACTACCTCGCCTCGCTCGGTGAGGGACCGGACCGGCGCACCCGCCTGATCGACGGTCACGCCCGGGTCGAAGCCTATCTGGTGGGCCTCACGGAGCGATTCCTGGGCGGACTCGGCGACGACGTGACGCTGTACGGGATCGGCGGATCGACCGGAAGGACACCGACCTTCGCCGTCAACGTCGCCGGGGTCGCCCCCGATGTCGTGGCTGCCCGCCTGGGAGAGGCAGGTCTCCTGGTGTGGGCCGGGCACTACTACGCCATCGAGCCGATGTCCCAGCTGGGGCTCCTCGACACAGGTGGGGCCGTGCGCATCGGTTTCGTCCACACCACCACGGAAGAGGAAGTAGACCGCCTCCTGGAAGCCCTGGCCTAGCGCCGGCGCCGTTCTTTGGAGCGTGAGGGACGGCTCCGACGAACTTTGGACCGGTACGCGTCGGCTGCCGTGACCTACCGTCCAGAGAACGGGCAGGCCGCAACTCCCCGTCCAAAGAAGCACTTGGGGCGGCGGGTTGACCTTCGCTGACATTCGCGGGACTGCAATCCGCCCGGCGCCCAAGCCTGTCCGCCCCCCTTCATGCGCCCTGTAGCCTTTCGATGGTGACCGACTTCGGCTTCTCCACTCGGGCGATTCACGCCGGGCAGCGGCCCGACCCTGAGACCGGGGCGCGGGCGATGCCGATATACGCCACCACCAGCTACGTGTTCGAGGACGCCCAACAGGCGGCAGACCTCTTCGCACTGCAGACCTACGGGAACATCTACACCCGGATCGGCAATCCGACGACGGCGGCGTTCGAGGAGCGCATGGCCTCGCTCGAGGGCGGGCTGGGTGCGCTGGCCACCGCTTCAGGGCAGGCCGCCCAGATGGTGGCGGTCCTCACCCTGTGCAGCCTGGGCGACCACATCGTCGCTGCCAACAACCTCTACGGGGGCACCTACACCCAGTTCGACGTGACGCTGCGCAAGATGGGCATCGACGTCACGTTCGTGGATCCCGGTGACCTGGATGCCGTGGACGCGGCCTTCACCGATCGCACCCGGATCCTCTACGGCGAGACCATCGGCAACCCCCGGGGCGACGTCCTCGACCTCGAAGCCTTCGCCGAGATCGCCCATCGACACGACACGCCGTTGATGGTGGACAACACGTTTGCCACCCCGTACCTGTGCCGGCCGATCGAGCACGGGGCCGATATCGTCGTCCACTCGGCCACCAAGTTCATCGGTGGGCATGGGGCCGTCATCGCCGGGGTGGTGGTGGAGAGCGGCCGATTCCCCTTCGACAACGGTCGCTTCCCCGGCATGGTCGACCCCTCGCCCGCCTATCACGGGCTGCGCTTCTGGGAGAACTTTCGCGAGTACGCCTATCTCACCAAGGCCCGCACAGAGCTGCTGCGTGACCTCGGGCCTGCGCTCTCGCCCTTCAACTCGTTCCTCCTCCTGCTCGGCCTCGAGACGCTGCCGCTGCGCATGCAGCGCCACGTCGAGAACGCCCGCCGGGTGGCGACCTTCCTGGGCGAGCACCCGTCGGTGTCGTGGGTCAGCTACCCGTCACCCGAGGACCCCGGCGTCGTCAAATACACCCCGGCCGGTCCCGGTGCGGTGTTCACTTTCGGTGTGAACGGCGGTTTCGGGGCCGGGGTGGCATTCATCGAAAAGGTCGAGCTCGCCAGCCACCTGGCCAACGTCGGTGACGCCAAGACCCTCGTGATCCATCCCGCCTCGACTACCCACCAGCAGGTCCCGGTCGCCGAACGTCAGGCGGTCGGAGTGGGCGACGACATGATCCGGATATCGGTCGGCCTCGAGGACGTCGAGGACATCGAAGCGGATCTAGATCAGGCGCTGGGGGGTGGGGCGTGACCACCGTTGTCGAGGCCGCTCCCCGCGACCGGCTCCGCATCCTCCAGTCGGCGGAGTCCGTGGCCCTGGTGGGGGTTTCGGCCAACCCGCTCCGCTCCTCGAACTTCGTCGCCACCTACCTCACCAGGACCGGCCTGCGCATGTATCCGGTCAACCCCAACTACGAGGAGGTGTTGGGCCTGCGGTGTTACCCGTCTCTGGCGGATCTTCCCGAGGTCCCCGACATCGTCGACTGCTTTCGCAAGGGCGAGGACCTCCCCGACGTCGTCGAGGAGGCGATCGCCGTCGGGGCCAAGGTGGTGTGGTTCCAACTCGGTCTCCGCAACGACGAGGCGGCCGCTCGCGCCCAGAAAGCCGGCCTGGGGGTGGTCCAGGACCGCTGCCTCAAGATCGAGCACGCCCGGTTCGCCGGCGGTCTCCACCTGGCCGGCTTCGATACCGGAGTGATTACTTCTAGACGGAGGCGTGAGATTTGACCGCCTGCAGCCCGCCAGTGCTAGGTGGTAGGTAAGGGGTAAAAGGTACCTATAACCCAATACCTTGAACTTGGTACCGGCAGTTGCGACGACGGTCTTCAGGTCTCGGGGATCTCCGTCGGATTGCCATTGCAGTCGAAGCCTTCCGCCGGGCGGTAGGTGGCGAAAACCGAGTCCTCCACCTCGGTGCCGTCGGCGTAGGTCCGCCGGCGATAGGTGTCGACCCTCGTGCACTCACGGGCGGCGCCGACCTCCTGGCCGATCTGTTCCACCTCGACCGACTTGGTCGAGTAGATGGAGACCGTGATCGAGGTGTCCGTGTACGAGGTCCAGATCAGGGCCGGGTAGTCGGTGGTGTTGGTGAACTCCAGGTCGGGAGCGGGCCAGGAAATGGTCGCCTCCCGGCCGTAGGGGTAGCGGCTGAAGTAGATCGAGTGGCTCTGGTAGGTCTCGAAGTCGAACCCGGCGAAGAAGGCGGCGTTGAACATGGTGGTGGCGAATTGGGAGACGCCTCCGCCGACGGTGGAGACGAGGTGTCCCTGGATGATCGTCCCGGCGGGGACGAAGCCCCGGTCGGCGGTGCGTTCTCCGACGTGACCATTCAGGGACAGCGACTCACCGGGCATCAGGTAGGCGCCGCGGATGATGTCGGCGAACCGCTGGATGTTCGACACCCGGCTCTCGCAGCAGCTGTGCTCGGTGGTGAACTCGGACACTTTCTCGACGATCTCGGTGCCCTCCGCCCAGGCGACCAGATCCTCGTCGTCGGTGGGGCGGGCCTCGAGGGTGACGGGCCCGGGCTGGTCGGCGAAGACGGCGGCGGCGACCGTCTCGGCGGCGTCGCGGGTGCAGCACTCCCGGGGGGGCGATCCCTCCTCCACCAGCACCGGTTCGTCGTCGACGATGTCGAACCGGGGATCCTCGCCTCCGACGGAGACATCACCGAAGGTGTGCTCGATCAGGCGCTGAAGTGACGGCAGATCGAAGCTGGGCGCCGGTCCTTCCACTGCACCGGAAATGTCGAGGCGGACACGCAGGGACTCGCCGGGAATGGTCCGTTCCTCCTCGCCGAGCACCAGAGTGGCCCCGTCGGCGGTGAGGACGTTGAGGCGCCGGGCCACCTCGGCGACTTCGGCATCCTTGGTCGTCGGGGACAGAGTAATCGTGGGAGCATCGACATCGAAGGGCCCCCCGGCCTCGACCTGGTTGCCGAGACGGTCGACCACCGCCGCCTGATCCACCTCGCGCCCGGGGCGGCCGGGACGCACGACCAACTCCTGGTCGGCCGAGAGGGCAAGCTCCGGTTCCACGGGCTCGGCCACGGTCAACCCGTCGAGTCCGGCGATAGCCTCGGCGGCCTTCTCGGCGTCGTAGCGCAGCTGGTAGGTGATGGTGCGCGAGGTGGTGAACGAGGCGAGCCAGGCGGAGAAGCGGTCGAGCGCTCCGCCGGCCCGCCCGGCTTCCAGGGCCCGCCGGGAGAGGTCGACGGTGTCAACCGAGATCCCGACGTCGGCCGCGGTCAGGAAGCGGGGACCGTCCGGGAGGTCGACCCGGATCTCGGTGGCGGCCACGTCTTCGGTGAGGCCGGCCAGCACCCTGTCGAGCTCGCCGGTCTCGAGGTCGCCGGCGGCCCGGTCGCCGATCATCAGCCCCCGGATCGTGCGCGGCTCCCCGTCCGTATCGGTGATGTAGAAGGTCACCACCGCCCCTGCGAACAGGACGAGCAGGACGCCGAGAATCACGAGGACGGTCAACAGGCGACGACGGACTTGGTGGCGGGCCATGCCCGGGCGATGGTATTGGAGGCCCGCGCTCAGACACATTCACGTATGCACGACTGAATTGAGGCGCGGATGCGACCGGTCTTTATGGTGGGCCGGTCACGCCCGGTGCCAGGGGTAGCTGGCTCCGGCGGGGGGACCGTCCGTAGGTCGGCCGCAGAGGCGTCGTCAGGCGGGATGCGCCCGGTCCCTCACCGCCCACTCACGTGAGGAGTTTGGATGCGAGCCGGTACCGCCACCCAGCACGAGCGACTGCTGCGCCTCTTCCGGCGAAACGCCGACAAGGCGGAAGACGCCGGGCTCACGGGGCTGCACTTCTCTGGATTGGGAGACGGCTCATCCATCGAAGTGCACGGGCGTCGGCTCGTCAACTTCGGCCACTGCTCGTATCTGGGGCTGTCAACCGACCCGCGCCTCAAGCAGGGCGCCGTCGAGGCGATCGAGCGATTCGGCCCCCACTACTCGTCCTCCCAGGTGTACGCCTCCGTTGACCTCTACTCCGAGCTGGAGGATCTCCTGGCGGAGATGACCGGCTGTCGGTCCGTGGTGCTGCCGCCCACTACGACGCTAGGTCACCTGGCATGCCTGCCCACGCTCGTCTCCGACGGAGACGCCGTGATTCTCGACTCACAATCCCATGCGTCGCTCCAGCTCACTATCCAGGTCCTGGCAGGCCGGGGCATTTCGATCCGGCCGGTGGCCCACAACGACGCCAGCGAGCTGGAACGGGCGGTGGCGACGCTGACCGGTTCTCATCGCACCGTCTGGTACATCGGCGATGGCGTCTATTCCATGTTCGGCGATGTCGCGCCTCTCGGATTCATCGCCGAGTTGATGGGGGCCTACGACAACCTCCACGTCTACCTCGATGACGCCCACGGGTTCTCCTGGCAGGGTGAGAGCGGGCGCGGGCATGTGCTGTCGCGGCTGCGGCTCAACGAGCGGATGGTCGTCGCCGCCGGGCTGGGAAAGGCTTTCGGCAGCGGGGGAGCGGCCCTCTTCTTCGGCGACCCCGCGGCCGCTCGCACGGTCGCCCATTTAGGCGGGCCGATGACTTTTTCGGGACCGGTTCAGCCGCCGATTCTCGGCGCCAACATCGCCTCGGCACACATCCATCTTTCACCCGAGATCGCGGCCCTCCAGCAGCGAATGGCAGACCAGATCGCCCTCGTCTCGTCGCTCCTCGCCAGCCATCGCCTCCCGGCCGTATCTTGGTCCCAGACTCCGATCTGGCTGGTGCGGGTCGGCGACTTCGACAAGATGCTGGCGGTGACACGGCGCATGGTCGACGACGGCTTCTATCTGAACCCGTCCGCCTTCCCGGCTGTGCCCGTCGGGATGGCGGGCCTTCGTTTCACGCACAGCCTCCACAATCGAGATGAGCAGATCGCCGAAATGATCGCCCGACTCGCCCATCACATGGGTCAGGTGGTGGGGGACTTCGAGAGCATGGTCGACCTCACCGAGTTGGAAGCCGAGCCGCCCGAGCGGGACTCACCCACCCGGGCCGGAAGCCTCACGAGGCCCGATTAGTCCTTCATTCACCGATGTAGAGGGCCGATTATGACCGGGTGAAGACCGCCCAAGGCTTGAGTCGTCGCCCCCGACTTCTCGTCGGCGCCACACTGGCGATGCTGACCGCGGCTGCGATCGCGACGCTCATCCAGCCTGAGCTGGGTGGGGCCGTCGGTGGTCCGTTCCTTTTCGTCGGATATCTCATTTCCGCCTGGCTCTTCGTGAGCGGGGCCCAGTCGTACCACGGTCGTGAGCGTCTGGCCTGGAGCCTCTTTGGCTGGGCGATGCTGCTTGGTGCCGCTGGACTACTCGCCTTCACCGGGGCCGCTATTGCCGGGTTCGACCCTCCGGCCTACGGGCCACTCGACATCTTCTTCATCGCCGCATACTTCATCAACATCGCCGCCATGTGGGTGCTCCCCCATCTCGACGGCTCGCCCACCAGACGGGCCCGCATCTTCATCGACGGCCTGGTGGGGTCCATCTCCCTGGGCCTCGTGGCCTGGGTGTGGTTCCTCAACGACGTTTTCACCAGCGTTCGCGACGCCGCCACCGTCGAGGTTGTCATCGGTGGCATCTATCCCCTCGTCGACGTGGCGACCCTCATCGTCGTGATCGTTGTGACCCTTCGTCGCAGCACCTACCGCTTCGATCCCCGGGTGCTCCTCCTCGGCGCCGGCTTCGTGTCCCAGGCCGTCGCCGACCTGATCTACTTCAAGCAGGGCGTCGGAGGAACGTTCGTAGAAGCCGACCCCGTGTACCCCCTCTTCCTGGCGGCGGTAGCGGCCTTCATAATCGCCGGGACATCCCTTCGCACACGGCCGCCTGCCCGCGAGTACGCCGAGCGGCGTACCCCGTGGTGGGCGATGGTCGCGCCCTACGGCGCCGCCCTCACCCTCGGATCGATGCTGGCTCGACGGATGCTCGACGAGCAGCTCAGTGTCGAGACCGTCGAGCTCTTCGTCGGCGTGGTGATCGTTGTCGGCCTCATCATCCTCCGCCAAACGCTGGCAATCCGCGAGAATCGCGAACTGGTCGAACAGCAGCGCACCGCGCTGGTCTCGTCAATCTCCCACGAGCTGCGCACGCCGCTCACTGCCATGGTGGGGTTCCTCGACATCCTGGCCGATCCCGACCAGCACATCGATGTCGACGCCCGCCAGGAGATGATCGGCATTGTCAACCATCAGGCGATATACATGGCGCGCATCGTCTCCGACCTGGTGATGCTCAACCGGTCCAAGCCCGACCTCCAGTTGCAGCAGCGCCTGGTCGATGTCGAGGAGGTCGTGTCGGCGGCGGTGGCATCTCTGGATCTCGACTCGCTTCCCGGGGTCGAGTCCAACATCGAATCGGGCATGTCGGGGTTCTTCGATCCCAGCCGAATTCAGCAGGTCCTCGTCAACCTGCTGACCAACGCCGCTCGCTACGGGGGGCCCAACCGCCTCCTCGTCGCCAGGGCGGTCGGCAACGACCTCGTCTTCGAGGTCCACGACGACGGTCACGGCGTGCCCAAGCGCTACGAGTTGGTCATCTGGGACCGGTTCGAGCGGGGCTCCCACCGCTACGACGCCACCATCCCCGGCTCCGGCATCGGCCTGGCACTGGTGGCGATGCTGGTCGACGCCCATCACGGAACCGTCAGCTATCGCCGCTCCGAGCGTCTGGGCGGGGCTTGCTTCGAGGTGACGTTGACGGGTCGCGCCCACAGCCGCCGAGCCGAGCAGGTCGAGCCCGAGGTGTCGGTCAACAGCTGAGACGGGTCCGCAGACCCTTGACGAATTTCGCGGCGATGCGATAGGATGCCCCCCAGCCCACCCGGCCGCACCCGGCGGCTAAGGGAGGTCGGCCGAGGACGTCGGCCTGACGGAAGACGCCGTTTGCGCGGTCGCTTGCGCATGTGTTAGCATGCGCTTTCTGCGTATTCGTCTGCCCATCCCCGCCCGTCATTCCGCTCGTCCTTCCCTGCTCGACATTCCTTCTCGTAACTGCCATTTAGGAGGCTCCATTGGCTTCGCGCGTCGCTGACCGTCTTTCGTTCGCCAAGATCCCCGAGGTCCTCCCTCTTCCGGATCTTCTCGCCGTGCAACACGAATCCTTCCAGTGGTTCCTCGACGAGGGCCTGGCGGAGATCTTCGACGAGATCAGCCCGATCGAGGACTTCACCGGCTCGCTCGCCCTCGAGCTCACCGACCATCGCTTCGGCGACGAGACGATGAGCATCGAGGAATGCAAGGAGCGCGACGCCAACTACGCCAAACCCCTCTTCGTCACCGCCCGCTTCATGAACAAGTCGACCGGTGAGATCAAGGAGCAGCAGGTCTTCCTCGGGGACTTCCCGATGATGACCGACAAGGGCGTGTTCATCATCAACGGCACCGAGCGGGTCATCGTCTCCCAGCTTGTTCGTTCGCCGGGGGTCTACTTCGACTCCGCCAAGGACAAGACCTCCGACCGCATCATCTATTCGGGCAAGATCATCCCCGGCCGCGGGGCCTGGCTCGAGTTCGACACCGACAAGCGTGACACCATCGGCGTCAGGGTCGATCGCAAGCGCCGCCAGTACGTCTCCGGTTTCCTCCGTGCCCTGGGCATCGCCGAGACAGACGAGGAGATTCTCGCCCTGTTCGACGGCGCCGAGTCGATTCGCAACACCATCGAACGCGATCCGGCTGCCGACAAGGACGAGGCGCTGGTCGATCTCTATCGCAAGCTGCGACCCGGCGAGCCGACCACGGTGGAGTCCGCCCGCGGTCTCATCCAGACCCTGTTCCGCAATACCAAGCGCTACGACCTCACCCGGGTCGGCCGCTACAAGGTGAGCCAGAAGTTCCGCGAGGACCCGCCCGAGGACTACCGCGCCGAGGGCCTCCAACTCTTGCGCGACGAGGATGTCGTCGACACCATCAAGTACCTGGTGGCGCTCCACGCCGGCCAGTCGACGTTCGTCACCCACCAGGGTGCCGAGCTGAAGGTCCAGACCGACGACATCGACCACTTCGGCAACCGGCGCATCCGCACGGTGGGCGAGCTCATCCAGAACCAGGTCCGGGTGGGCCTGAGCCGCCTCGAGCGGGTGGTCAAGGAGCGGATGACGACCCAGGATCCGGATGCCATCACCCCGCAGACCCTGATCAACATCCGTCCCGTCACGGCATCCATCAAGGAGTTCTTCGGGACGAGCCAGCTCAGCCAGTTCATGGACCAGCCCAACCCGCTGGCGGGTCTCACCCACCGCCGCCGCCTTTCGGCTCTCGGCCCCGGAGGCCTCAGCCGTGAGCGGGCCGGCTTCGAGGTGCGCGACGTCCATCCGTCCCACTACGGGCGCATGTGCCCCATCGAGACGCCTGAAGGCCCGAACATCGGCTTGATCGGCTCGCTGGCAACCTTCGCCCGAGTGAACCGGTTCGGCTTCATCGAGACTCCCTATCGCAAGGTCATCGATGGCAAGGTCTCCACGGAGGTCGAGTACCTGACCGCCACCGAGGAAGAGCGCTACGTCATCGCCCAGGCCAACGCCCCGCTGCTCCCTGACGGGTCGTTCCAGAACGAGCGCGTCCTGGTGCGGGCCGGCGGCGGCGGCGAGGTCGACACCGTGCCCTCCGAGACGGTGGACTACATGGACGTCTCCCCGAAACAGATCGTGTCGGTCTCGACGGCACTCATCCCCTTCCTCGAGCACGACGACGCCAACCGGGCCCTGATGGGCTCGAACATGCAGCGCCAGGCCGTGCCCCTTCTCAAGGCCGATGCCCCGCTCGTGGGCACCGGCGTCGAGCAGCGCGCCGCCCAGGACTCGGGCGACATGATCGTCTCCCCGGTTGCCGGCGAGGTGGTCGAGGTCACGGGCCGTGAGATCGTGGTGAAGGAGAAGGGCGCCAACAAGAAGCACACCTTCGCCCTCAGCAAGTTCGAGCGCTCGAACCAGGGCACGTGCATGAACCACAAGGCGCTGGTCCGCGAGGGCGACACGGTGGCTGTGGGCGACGTACTCGCCGACGGTCCCTCGACCGACCAGGGCGAGCTTGCCCTGGGCCGCAATCTGCTGGTCGCCTTCATGCCCTGGCAGGGCCACAACTACGAGGACGCCATCATCATCAGCCAAAGGCTGGTGAAGGACGACATGCTCTCGTCGATTCACATCGAGGAGCACGAGATCGATGCCCGCGACACCAAGCTGGGCGCCGAGGAGATCACCCGCGACATCCCCAACGTGGCCGAGGAGGTGCTGGCCAACCTCGACGAGGACGGGATCATCCGCATCGGCGCCGAGGTGGGGGCCGGTGACTACCTTGTCGGCAAGGTCACTCCCAAGGGCGAGACCGAGCTCACCCCCGAGGAGCGCCTCCTGCGCGCCATCTTCGGTGAGAAGGCCCGTGAGGTGCGCGACACGTCGCTCAAGGTGCCGCACGGCGAGTCCGGCAAGGTCATAGCCGTCAAGGTGTTCAAGCGGGCCGAAGGCTTCGACCTGCCCCCCGGTGTCAACGAGCTGGTCCGCATCTATGTGGCCAAGCAGCGCAAGATCTCCGAGGGCGACAAGCTGGCCGGCCGCCACGGCAACAAGGGTGTCATCGCCAAGATCCTGCCCGAAGAGGACATGCCCTTCATGGCCGACGGCACCCCCGTTGACATCATCCTCTCGCCACTCGGCGTCCCGTCCCGGATGAACCTGGGCCAGGTCCTCGAGACCCATCTCGGCTGGGCGGCCGCCCAGGGTTGGTCAGAGCTCAGCATCGACAGCCCCGCTGCGGCCGGCACCGAGCCGTGGACCAAGGTGGCGACGCCGGTGTTCGACGGTGCCCGCGAGAACGAGATCATGGAGGTCATCAGCCACGCCCTTCCCAACCGTGACGGCGAGCAGATGGTCGAGGGCGATGGCAAGGCGGTGCTCTACGACGGCCGCTCCGGCGAGCCTTTCGACACGCCGGTGACGGTGGGTTACATCTACATCCTCAAGCTGGTCCACCTGGTGGATGACAAGATCCACGCCCGCTCGACCGGGCCGTACTCGATGATCACCCAGCAGCCGCTGGGCGGTAAGGCCCAGTTCGGCGGCCAGCGCTTCGGAGAGATGGAGGTGTGGGCGTTGGAGGCCTATGGCGCCGCCTATGCGCTCCAGGAGCTCCTCACCATCAAGTCCGACGACGTCCAGGGCCGGGTGAAGGTCTACGAGGCGATCGTCAAGGGAGCCAACATCCCCGAGCCGGGAATACCGGAAAGCTTCCGGGTGCTGGTCAAGGAGATGCAGAGCCTGGGGCTGTCGGTGGAGATGCTCTCCGCCGGCGAGGAAGTGGAGCTCCGCGAGTTGGAAGAGGACGCCTATCGGCCCGCCGAGTCGCTGGGCATCGACCTCTCCCGCCCCGAACGCCCCGAGTCAACAGTTTGAGTCCTGTCCCCCTGAGCGCAGCGAAGGGGGAAGGGGCCCCCGCCGGCGTAGCCGGTGGGGTAGGGGGATGCCCGGAGGGCAGGGCGAACCCGTGGCGGACAGATTTGAAGAACCAAAGCGACCGAGCACGACGACAGGGGATTTGAACATTGCCAGCACAGCTATTCGATGAACTGAAGATCGGCCTCGCTTCCAGCGACCAGATCCGCGCCTGGTCCTACGGCGAGGTCAAGAAGCCCGAGACCATCAACTACCGGACCCTCCGTCCCGAGAAGGAGGGCTTGTTCGACGAGCGCATCTTCGGTCCCCAGCGGGACTGGGAGTGCTACTGCGGCAAGTACAAGCGGATCCGCTACAAGGGGATCATCTGCGAGCGCTGCGGCGTCGAGGTGAACCGGTCCAAGGTGCGCCGCGAGCGCATGGGCCACATCGAGCTGGCTGCTCCTGTGACCCACATCTGGTTCTTCAAGGGCGTCCCCAGTCGTCTCGGCTATCTGCTCGACATGTCTCCCAAGGACCTGGAGAAGGTCATCTACTTCGCCGCCTATCTCATCACCTGGGTGGACGAGGAGAAGCGCCAGAAGGACATCCCCCAGCTCGAAGAGGACATGAACCACGAGCTGGCCGTCGTCCGTGAGGAGTTCGACGGGTGGAAGGCCAACCGGCTCGAGGCCCTCGAGGACGAGTTGGGCCGGATGGAAGAGGGCGGCGCCAAGAGCCAGGAGATCAACGCCCGGCGGAAGGAAGTCGAGCGCGAGATCAAGGACCGCGAGGAGCGGGCCGAGCGCGAGATCGAGCTCATCCAGGACGCCTTCGACCAGTTCAAGGCGTTCAAGCCCAAGGCCCGGGTGGAGTCCGAGTCGCTCTGGCGCGAGATCCACGACCGCTACAGCGGCTACTTCGCCGGCGGCATGGGTGCCGAGGCTATCAAGGACTTGCTGGGCCGGATCGATCTCGACGCCGAGATGGCCCTGCTCGAGGAGAACCTCGACGCCAGCTCCCAGCAGAAGCGCCAGCGCGCCACCCAGCGCATGAAGGTGGTCAAGCCCTTCTGGGAGGGCAAGAACGATCCCAAGGACATGATCCTCGAGACGGTGCCCGTCATCCCGCCCGACCTGCGGCCGATGGTCCAGCTGGATGGTGGCCGCTTCGCCACCTCCGACCTGAACGACCTCTACCGCCGCGTCATCAACCGCAACAACCGTCTCAAGCGGCTGTTGGACCTGGGCGCCCCCGAGATCATCGTCAACAACGAGAAGCGCATGCTCCAGGAGGCCGTCGACGCCCTGTTCGACAACGGCCGCCGCGGGCGAGCGGTGACGGGCCCGGGCAACCGGGCGCTCAAGTCGCTCTCCGACATGCTCAAGGGCAAGCAGGGCCGCTTCCGCCAGAACCTCCTCGGCAAGCGGGTCGACTACTCCGGACGCTCCGTCATCGTGGTCGGACCCCAGCTCAAGCTGCACCAGTGCGGGCTGCCCAAGATCATGGCGCTGGAGCTCTTCAAGCCCTTCGTCATGAAGCGCCTCGTCGACCTCGACCTGGCCCAGAACATCAAGGCCGCCAAGCGGATGGTCGAGCGCCAGCGTCCCCAGGTGTGGGACGTGCTCGGTGACGTCATCCAGGAGCACCCGGTGCTCCTCAACCGCGCCCCCACGCTCCATCGTCTCGGCATCCAGGCCTTCGAGCCGGTGTTGGTCGAGGGCAAGGCGATCCAGATCCACCCGCTGGTGTGCGAGGCGTTCAATGCCGACTTCGACGGTGACCAGATGGCTGTCCATCTGCCGCTGTCGGCAGAGGCCCAGGCGGAGGCCCGCATCCTCATGCTGTCCTCCAACAACGTCCTCTCGCCCGCCTCCGGTCGTCCCATCGTGACGCCTTCCCAGGACATGGTCATCGGCATGTACTACCTGTCCGAGGTAGTCGAGGACGCCAAGGGCGCCGGGCGCAGCTTCTCGTCGATCGACGAGGCCGAGATGGCCTACGACCACGGCGAAATCTCCATCCATGCGCCGATCAAGGTGCGGCTGGGCGATCTCGCCGGCGATCCCGAGACGCATGCGGACCTGAAGAACACACTCCCCAAGATGCTCACGCCGGAGCCGGTCGACGGGACCAAGCCCTACGAGACGACCCTGGGCCGGGTTCTCATCAACACGGTGACACCCCCCGGATTCCCCTTCGTCGACTCCGTCCTGGTCAAGTCCGACATCCGCAGCCTCGTCGAGGTCGCCATCGAGCGCTACCCGCGCTCGGACGTGGCGGAGACCCTGGACGGCATCAAGGAGCTGGGCTTCCGGTTCGCCACCAAGGCGGGCCTCAGCATCGGCCTGGATGACGTCAAGACCCCCGCCGACAAGGCCCAGATCCTCGAGGAGTACGAGCAGCGTGCCCAGAAGATCCAGGACCAGTACCTCAAGGGTGTGGTCACGGACGAGGAGCGCCGTCAGGAGCTGATCGAGATCTGGACCGAGGCGACCGAGAAGGTGACCGATGCCATGAAGGCCGGCCTCAAGAGCGAGAAGTTCAACTCCCTCGACATGATGGTGGGCTCGGGAGCCCGCGGGAACATGATGCAGGTGCGTCAGATCGCCGGCATGCGTGGTCTCGTCGCCAACCCCAAGGGCGACATCATTCCTCGGCCCATCATTTCCAACTTCCGCGAGGGCCTCTCCGTGCTGGAGTACTTCATCTCCACCCACGGTGCCCGCAAGGGTCTGGCCGACACTGCCCTCCGCACCGCCGACTCGGGATATCTGACCCGACGCCTGGTCGACGTGTCCCAGGAGGTCATCGTGGTGGCCGAGGACTGCGAGACGGACAAGGGGATCGTCATCCGGATCGTCGACGAGCGGGGCCAGGTCATCCGCAACATCCGCTCCCGGGTGTACGGGCGCATCCTGGCGGACGACGTCAAGGTCGACCGCAGGATCGTCGAGACCACCGAAGGCGACAAGCTCAAGGCCGGTGTGGTCCTGCGAGCCAAGGAGATCCAGGCCCTGATCGACGCCAACGGCGAGGTCGAGAGCGTCCGCACCCGTTCGGTGCTGACCTGCGACACCCGCAACGGCGTGTGTCAGGCCTGCTACGGACTGTCCCTCGCCACCGGCCGTCAGGTCGAGATCGGCGAGGCGGTCGGAATCATGGCCGCCCAGTCGATCGGCGAGCCCGGCACGCAGTTGACGATGCGCACATTCCACACCGGTGGTGTGGCCGGCGACGACATCACCCACGGCCTCCCCCGGGTCCAGGAGCTTTTCGAGGCACGTTCCCCCAAAGGAAAGGCGGTCCTATCTGAGGTCGGCGGACCGGTGACGCTCGTCGAGGACGAGAACGGCCGCCGCCTGGTGGTGGACTCCCGGGAAGACGGCGAGATCGAGTACCCGATCTCCCGCTACGCCCGTCTGCGCGTCGCCTCCGGTGAGGCTGTGGAGCCCGGAACCCAGCTCACCGAGGGTCCGTTGGATCCGAAGGAGGTCCTGGAGGTCCGGGGCGTTCGCGCCACCCAGCAGTACCTGGTGGACCAGGTCCAGGAGGTGTACCGGTCCCAGGGCGTGGAGATCCACGACAAGCACATCGAGCTGATCGTGCGCCAAATGCTGCGCCGGGTGCGGGTCGTGCGTGCCAACGACTCCGAGTTCCTGCCCGCCGAACTGGTCGACGACCAGACCTTCCGCGACGTCAACAAGGCGCTCGTGGAAGAGGGCAAGCAGCCCGCCGAGGGTCGATCTGAGCTGATGGGCATCACCAAGGCCTCGCTGGCCACGGACTCGTGGCTGTCGGCAGCCTCCTTCCAGGAGACCACGCGTGTCCTCACCGACGCCGCCATCCAGGGCCGCTCGGACTTCATGCGGGGACTCAAGGAGAACGTGATCATCGGCAAGCTGATCCCGGCCGGAACCGGTTCCGACCCCTACCAGTCTCTCCAGCCCACCCTACCAGGGGCGACCACGGTCGCGGCGCTGGAGCTGCTTGGTGGCGAAGGGACGATGCCGTCGATGGACGACGAGATGCCCGAGAACCCGGCCGAGTGGCTGGCCAGCCTCGGGGCGACCCGTTCGACCTCAGAGGACGGCACCCCGGCGGCCGACGAGGACGAAGCCGAGGACGAGTAGCCCGTTTGCGGCTGCCAACGTAGAAGAGCCGCCCATAGGGCGGCTCTTCTGTTGGGGCTCCACGTTTCAGACCGCGGAGCTCCGGGAATCAGACGGCCATAGAACAAGGAGCCGTCTTGATGACCACCGAACAAACAGTGCTACGAGGGTCCACCCTCCCCACGGTCGAACATGGGCGTCGGCCCCGCACCAATGACCAGCGACGAGTGTGTGGCGCTGAGGACTGCAATACGGTGCTGAGCCGGTACAACCTGGCGGAGCATTGCCGGGTGCACCTGCCGCCCAGCTTTCCCCGCATCCGCGGCGTCCCCCAATAACGGGGTGAGCGGATAGGCCCGCCGTTTTCGCGCATCGATCCGGTCAAATCCGACGCGATCGATGCGCCAAAAGCAAAGGCCCGTCAGTCGAGGCGGGCGTCGGCTTGGCGGCCCACCACCAGCCAGATGGCGTGCACCGGTTCGTCGCCGAGGTTGTACAGCCGGTGCGGTCGGGTCGAGTCGAAGTCGATCGAGTCGCCCGGACTGAGTTCGTAGCGTTCGAAGCCGAGCTGGATACCCAGTCGGCCGGAGACGATGTAGCCGTACTCGTGACCGTGGTGGCGCATGAGCGACTCCTCGGGCGTGGACGTGCCTCCCACCTCGTAGATGGCATGGAGGAAGTCGACTCCGTTTTCGGTGTTGCGGGTGAGCTGTTCCCAGCGAACCCCTGAATCGAGGTCGATGTAGTCCCTGTCCTGGGGATGAACCAGCCGCCCCGACGGCTCTCGCTCCGGCTCGGAACTGACCCGGCCGGCGGGATCCTCGCCCCGGATGATGTGATCCAACGAGACGTCCAACTCGGTGACGATGGCGTACAACGTTCCCACCGAGGGCTTGGACACGCCGCTCTCAAGCTGGGAGATGAGGCTCGGAGACAGCCCGAGTCGGCGGGCCAACTCGCGTTGCGAGAGGCCAGACTTGACCCGCTCGTCCCGGAGGCGGTCGCCGATTCCGGTCAGATCCTCGCTGGGGCCAGACCTTCCCCCGTTACCGACGCCTGCCCTCACCGAGCGTTGCTCGACCATGTCTCCTCCCGTCGCGTGGGCGACGCGCCGACGAGCATATACCCCGATGCCGGCCCGCGCACAGTGACACTGCACAAAAGGGCGGCGTAGGGGCCGATCGGGCCACAAAATATGGCGGCGGCGTGTAGTCTCGCTGAACATCGGTAGTTGGTGAGGAGCTGTGAGGACGAGGCGGTGAGGGCTGGCATCATCGAGTTGCCTGGGATGGCCATCAAGGGTCAGACCGGTGGCGCGCCATGAGCGGCACCACCTTGATCGCCGGTGGGTGTGTGCTGACGCTCGACGCCAAGATCGGGAACTTCTCCGTCGCCGACGTCCTCATCGAGGCCGGCAAAGTCGTGGAGGTGGGGACCGGGCTCCGTGCTCGCGGGGCCGAGGTCGTCGACGCCTCCGAGGCGATCGTGATGCCCGGTTTCGTCGACAGTCACCGCCATGCCTGGCAGTCATTGTTCCGGAACTCGGGCGACGACTCGCTCGTCGCCGACTATGGCGCCTACTACACGCCCGAGGACGTCTACGCCGCCTCCCTGGGTGGGCTGCTGGCGGCAGTCGACGCCGGGATCACGACCGTAGTCGACTGGTTCGATCTGGATCCGGGACCCGAGTTCACCGAAGCGGCCCTGTCGGCGCATGCCGAGGCCGGGTCGCGGTCCGTCTTCGCCGTCGGCGGCGGGGACGGCGACTGGCGCCACGATCTGAGCCGTCTCCACCAGGGGTGGGGAGACCGGCCCCTGACGAGCCTGGCCGCCGGGGTGAGCGGATTGCCGGACTTCGATGTCTTCGAGGCCGACTGGCAGTTCGCCCGCGATCTCGGGCTCCGGGTCCATAGCCACGTACGCGGGGCGGGCTCGGTCGCCGATCTCGGGCGTCACCGACTCCTCTCCGGAGCCGTCACCCTGGTCGGCTGCACCGATCTCGGCGAGGACGACTTCGATGCCGTCAAGTCCACGGGGGCGGCGGTGGCCTTGACACCGGCGGCGGGGATGGCAGGTGGAGCGGGAGCCCCACCCGTGCAGCAACTCATCGACCGCGGGATCCGCCCGGGGCTCGGGGTCGGTTCGGACTCCGGGTCACCCGGCGACATCTTCGCCCAAATGCGCGCCGTGATCTCCATCCAGCATGCGACCGTCTTCGACAGGAAGCTGGCAGGAAAAGCCGGGCTTCCGACACTCCTCAATACCAGGGAGGTCATCCGCTACGCCACCTCGGACGGAGCTCGAGCGGCCGGACTCCCGCCGGGCCTGGGGACTCTGGCCCCTGGAAGCCCGGCCGACGTGATCGTGCTGCGCACCGACCGGCCCAACATCCATCCCATCAACGACCCGATTGGCGCCGTCGTGTGGGGGATGGACACCTCCAACGTCGATTGGGTTTTCGTAGACGGGCGTCCCCTCAAGCAGGCCGGCATCCTCGAGGCCGACGTACCAGCCGTTCGCCGTGACGTGGAGGCGGCCGCGGCCCGCGTGGCCGCCGCCGCCGGCACCCTCGCCGGGACCGGAGGAGCGACTGGATGACGACCGTCCGAGCACCGTCTTCCGCCGTCACCTCGTTTGTCGTCGCCTCCCGGTACATGCCTGTCTACCTGGCGCTCGGGTTGCTCGTGGTCGTCGCTTCGATCTGGGCCCCGGCGGCTCTGGGCGGCGTCGCATTGAGCGCCGTCGCCCCCTACGGCGCCCTGCTGGGGATAACCGCCCTCGGGCAGATGCTGGTGATCATGACCGGTGGGATCGACCTCAGCGTGCCGGGAACGCTCACGCTGGCGGCCGTGATCATGGTCGGCGTCGGCCAGGAGTCGAGCGAGCGGATCGCATTCGCCATCCTCGTCGCCCTGGGGGCGGCTGCCGCCATCGGGCTTGTCAACGGGATCCTGATCGGAGGACTCAAGTTCAACGCTCTGATCGTCACGTTGGCCGTGGGCCAGGTCGTGATAGGAATCGTCAACCGCTACGGGCGCTCGTTTCCCGTGCAGCGTCCGGTGCCCGAGGGCCTCTCGGACTGGACCACCGGCCGGATCCTCGGTGTGAGCCCGGTCTTCTGGACGGGCCTCCTCATCACCCTGGCCCTGGTTGTCGGCTTCCGCTACACGTCGGTCGGACGCCGTTTCCAGGTCGTGGGGGCCAACCCCGTCGCTTCCCAGGTCGTGGGCCTGCGGGTCAATCTGAACCAGTTGGCGGCGTACGTAGGAGCCGCCTTGCTCTATGCCGTCGCCGGCATCGCCCTGGCCGGGCTTCTCCGCATCCCGGGCGTGTCGGCCGGAACGCCCTACCTCCTGGGACCGATCGCCGCGGTCGTGATCGGAGGAGCCTCGCTGACGGGGGGTCTGGCGAGTCCGTTCTCCACCCTCATCGCCGCCTTCTTCCTGACAGGGCTCAACCAGATGATGCGGGTGATGGGTCTGCCGACCGCCCTCCAGTTCGTCGTGTTCGGCCTCGTCATCATCGGCGGCATGCTGGTTTCGGGGGATCGGATCACCAAGGGGGTCGAGCAGCTTTTCCGGGAAAGAAGACGATCCCGCCGCAGGGGAGGCACTGCCCTGGGCGAAACCGAGGAAGGTGACGCCGACCAACAGGCACCCACGACTTGACCGATGCAAGAACGAAGCCCAAAAGGGCGAAAGCCCACTGGAGGAGAGATGAGACGAAAGACAACCCTGGCGGTATTCGCGGTGCTGGCCCTGGTCGCCGCCGCCTGTAGCTCAGGGGGCGAGGCCACGACCACCGCGGCCGCCCCTGAGACTACCCAGGCCGCCCCGGCGACCACCGAGGCCCCTGCGACGACGGCGGCGCCCACCACGTCGACTCCGACCGAGACGAGCGCTCCACCGGACACGGCAGCGGAGGACCCCTTGGCCGAGTTCGGTGAGTCCATCGCCGCCGACCCGGCCCTGGTCGAGAAGGCCCTCGGCCCGGTTGAGCCGTCAGACGAGGCCAGTTGGAACATCGTGCTGGCGTCAATCGCCCGGGCGACCCAGGAGCTGGACCA
Organism: Acidimicrobiia bacterium; assembly: GCA_035250025.1. GTDB lineage: Bacteria > Actinomycetota > Acidimicrobiia > Spongiisociales > ZC4RG35 > DATFFO01. The sequence goes on along the minus strand of DATFFO010000049.1, from coordinate 1,070 downwards.
GGCAACGATCGACGTCGCCATGGACTGCTGGGCGAACCAGGAATGTGACACTGGCTCGGGCGGCGAACTGGTGATGGGATTCGCCGACGGCGGGGGCAACGACGTCAACGTCTGGCGCTCGGTGAGCCACATGGAGGCCATCCTCCAGGCGCTCACGTACCCGGAGATCGGCTCGATAGTCTCCACGGCCGCCAACTTCAATGCCGATCCAGCGGTCCACGCCAACGACATCCGGTTCCTCATCCAGAGCGGGGTCGACTTCATCGTCGGCTACCCCGACATGGGCGTCGGAATCCGTGATGCCATCCTCGAGGCCGATGCGGCAGGTATCCCCTACATCTCGTTCTCGGCAGGTTGGGTCGGGCTTCCCGACCAGGAAGGGGCTCTCGTCCCCGGCGAGGACTATCTGACGGTGGTCGGCGAAGACCTGTGCGCTCTGGGCGAGAGCTTCGCCGGCATTCTCAACGACGGGGTCGGGTCGGGGAACGTGGCCATGCTCGGGGGCACGCCGAACAACGCCCTGTCGCTCGGGTGGCAGCGGTGCGCGGTGACCTCCCTTGCCGACGGGGTCAACCTCGTGAACCCGCCGCCGAACGAGAACACGACGACCGGCGACACCAACTGGTTCAACCCGATCATCCCCGACGTTTTCCGGGGTTTGCTCACGGCCACGCCCGACATCGCCGGGTACGCCTACGAGTACGCCGACGGCATCCTGTCCGGCCTCCAGGCCTACGAGGAGTTGGGGATACCGGTGCAGAACCTGACACTGGCACTGCGGACCGACGAGCAGAGCCTGTTCTGTGACTGGGCAGAGCGCAATGAGCCTACGTACAACATCTGGTACTCGGCCGGAGGCAACTTCCAGTCACGCACCGGTGTCACGGCGGCGATGATGTCCATCAACGGAGCCGAAATCCCTGGCGAGATCGTGGTTCCCCACGTCATGCGCCAGGTGACGGCCGACGATTGTGACCCCGACCGGGCCAACCCGGTCGTCTCGGGCACATCGCTCGTCCCGGGCGAGGTCCTGGCGCTCATGTTCGGAGGCTGATGACCGACGGCGAACC
>DATFFO010000048.1:0-2452 GCA_035250025.1 Acidimicrobiia bacterium | reverse complement strand
GGCCCTCGATTTCGCCACCGGCGCTGCCGACGCCGGGTTCGGGGTCATCATCGCCGGCGCCGGGAAGGCCGCCCACCTCGCCGGCGTCATGGCGGCCAAGTCACTGCTACCGGTCATCGGCGTTCCCATCAAGGCCTCACTGGACGGATTCGATGCCCTCCTTTCCACCGTCCAGATGCCCACCGGGATTCCCGTCGCCACCGTGGCCATCGACTCCTCGGCCAATGCCGCTCTGCTAGCTGTGGCCATCCTCGCCGTCGGCGACGAGGGCCTCACCGCCCGGTTGGCCGAGTACCGCCGCGACCTGGCAGAGAAGACCCTGGCGGGGTAAGGGCAAAGTGGGCCGATTCGGCGCCGGGGGTACCATTGGCGCCATCATGACCGACCCCTCCCTGGCAACCCCTGACCCCCGCGACTTCCTCGACACCGACTCGCTCTTCGACGAAGAGGAGCGCCTCTTGCGCGACACGGTGAGGGACTTCGTGCGCAAGGAGATCGTCCCTCATGTGGCGGACTGGTGGGAGGAAGGGGTGTTCCCCGTCGAGATGGCCAAGGTGATGGGCGACCTGGGCCTGCTGGGGATGCACCTGGAGGGCTACGGCTGCGCCGGGACGTCCGCCACGGCCTATGGCCTCGCCTGCCTGGAACTAGAAGCAGGGGACTCGGGGGTGCGCAGCTTCGTGTCGGTCCAGGGATCGCTCGCCATGTTCCCGATCTGGAAGTTCGGGTCGGAGGAGCAGAAGCAGGAGTGGCTGCCTGCGATGGCGGCGGGTGAGGTCATCGGCTGTTTCGGCCTCACAGAGGCGGATTCAGGTTCCGATCCCTCCTCGATGCGCACCGCTGCCCGCCGCGACGGTTCGGACTGGATCATCAACGGATCCAAGATGTGGATCACCAACGGCAATCTGGCTCAGGTCGCCATCATCTGGGCCCGGACCGACGAGGGAGTGCGCGGGTTCATCGTCCCCACCGACACCAGGGGCTTCGCCGCCCATGAGATCAAGCACAAGGCATCACTGCGCGCCTCGGTCACTTCCGAGTTGGCATTGGACGATGTTCGAGTGCCGGACGCGTTCGTCCTACCCGGCGTCGCCTCGATGCGCGGCCCTCTGTCGTGTCTCAACGAGGCCCGCTACGGGATCGCCTGGGGCGTGGTGGGAGCGGCGCGGGCGTGCTACGAGGCTGCTCTCGACTACGCCCTCGAGCGCAAGCAGTTCGACCAGCCCATCGGCGGGTTCCAGCTCACCCAGCGCAAGCTGGTGGAGATGATGATCGCCGTCAACAGGGGCACCCTCATCGCCCATCACCTCGGTCGTCGCAAGGACGACGACACGTTGTCGTCGGCTCAGGTCAGCTTCGGGAAGATGGACAACACCCGCAACGCTCTCGAAGTCGCCCGCCTTGCCCGGGGCATCCTCGGCGGCAACGGCATCACCCTCGAGTACCCCGTCTTCCGCCACATGGCCAACCTCGAGACCGTGTACACCTACGAGGGCACCCACGAGATCCACACCCTCATCATGGGCCAGGCCATCACGGGCCTGAACGCCTTCGGCTGAGGGCTCGCCTCGCTCGCCCGTTGTAGGTTGTAGGTGATAGGTAATAAGTTCGCCTGGCGTCAGAGGGCGGTTGTGAGGGGAGTTGCCAGGTCGCCGTTGGGCACGATCTCGACATCGTCCATTCCGAGCCAGGCGGCGGTGGTCCGCAGATCCTCGGCCAGGCGCCCGGCCACCTCCGCCTTGTCGGCTCCAGCTTCGGCGAAGGCGCCTTGCACTCGCAGGCGGCCGGCCTGACGGTCGGCCTTCAGATCCACCCGCGCCACGAGGCGGCCGTCCATCAAATACGGGAGCACGTAGTAGCCGTAAACCCGTTTGGAAGCGGGGACATAGATCTCGATGCGGTAGTGGAACCCGAAGATGCGCTCGGTCCGGGGCCGGGACCAGACCAGGGAGTCGAAGGGCGACAGCAGCGCTGAACCGTCGACCCGCCGCGGCATGCGACTCTCCGGGTGCAGATAGCCCTGCTGCGGCCAGCCCTCCACCTCCACCTCGACCAGGCGCCCCTCGGCTACCAGTTGCTTTACGATCGGTCGCGCCCGGGGCACCCCCATCCGGTGATAGTCGGCGAGGTCGGCAAGCGTTGCCACTCCCAGGCTGCGAGCGGCGTGCAGTAGGAGCTGGCCCCGGGCGGCTTCAGGGTCGGGATCCTCGATCGCCAGGATGTGAGGGGGGATAACCCGCTCGACCACGTCGTAGTGGCGGACGAAGTTGGGTCGTGACGCCGTAGTCACATAGCCCGCCATGAACAGCGCCTCGAGGGCGACCTTGCCATCGCTCCACCCCCACATCTGTCCCTGGATTCGTTGGCCGGGTGCGTCCAGATGGGCGGTCGTGACCGGTCCCTTGGCCTTGACCTCGTCGAGTACGGCCCACAGATACTCGGGGTTGTCACG
>DATFFO010000047.1:0-2014 GCA_035250025.1 Acidimicrobiia bacterium | reverse complement strand
GCTCGCCTCTCCCCCGGCTCCAACAACCGCGCCCCGATCCGGTTCGGGACCTGGGTCGGCGGCGACAGAGATGGCAACCCGGCCGTCACTGCGGAGACAACGCTCGAGGTGCTGCGGATGCAGCACGACCGGGGGCTGCGGGATCTGATAGCGACCGTGGAGGCGGTGGCCGAGGAGCTCTCGGTGTCGAACCGCATCCAGTCGATCAGCCCGGAACTGGAGGCGGCGCTGGTCACCGACCGGGAGTCGCTGCCAGCGGTGTGGCGACGATTCGGGCGCCTCAACGCCGCCGAGCCGTATCGCCTCAAGCTGGCATACATCCACCAGCGGCTCCACAACACCCGGAACAGGGTCCTCGACGGCGCCAACCATGTCCCCGGTGTCGACTACTCACTTCCCGCGGAGCTGACAGCCGAGTTGGACATGATGGCCACGAGCCTCCGCCACCACGAGGGCGCCCTGATCGCCGACGGGGTACTGAAGCGCCTCATGCGCAATGTGTCCGTCTTCGGATTCCACGTTGCCACCCTCGACGTTCGCGAGCACGCCCGGCGCCACGAGGAGACCCTGATCGAGCTCTACAGGCGTCTCGACGTCGACTTCTCGTCCCTGAGCCGGGGCGCACGCACCGCCCTCCTGGCGGCGGAACTAGAGAATCGCCGCCCGCTTACCGGGCCTGCCACCAGCTTGGCCAGCGAATCTGCGGCAACGTTGCAGACCTTCCGGGCAATTCGGACGGCGATCGATCTCTTTGGTAGCAACGTCATCGAGTCCTACGTGGTCTCGATGACCGAAGGCCCCGACGACGTCCTGGCGGCCGCCGTCCTCGCCCGAGAGGCGGGCCTGGTCGACCTGGCCCAGGGTGTCGCCGACATCGGGTTCGTTCCACTCGTCGAGACCATCGCCGACCTCCGCAACGCCGGTGACCTGCTTGGCTCGATCCTCGCCGAACCCGCCTACCGGCGCCTGGTGGCGCTGCGGGGCAACACCCAGGAGGTGATGCTGGGTTACTCCGACTCGAACAAGGCCGGAGGCATCGCCACCTCCCAGTGGGAGATCTACAAGGCCCAGCGTGCCCTGCGCAACGTCGCCTCGGAACATGGTGTGTCCCTGCGACTCTTTCACGGGCGGGGCGGGACCATCGGTCGTGGTGGCGGGCCGACTCACGAGGCGATACTGGCCCAGCCCTTCGGCACGGTGGACGCCCAAATCAAGATCACGGAGCAGGGCGAGGTCGTCTCGGACAAGTACGGGCTCCCCCGCCTGGCCGAGCGCAACCTCCAGCTCGCGCTGGCCTCGGTGCTCGAGGCGTCCCTCCTCCACCGGGCGTCGCGGCAACCCAAGGAAGTCCTCGACCGGTGGACCGAAGCGATGGACGTGTTCTCCGAAGCGTCTCACGGCGCCTACCGGGCGCTGGTGGAGGACAAGTCGCTGGTCCCCTACTTCCTGGCGTCGACACCCGTCGAGGAACTGGGCGAGATGAACATCGGCTCCCGTCCATCCCGTCGCCCGGGAGGGGGCGGGACGCTCGACGACCTCCGCGCCATCCCCTGGGTTTTCGGATGGACGCAATCACGCCAGATCGTCCCCGGCTGGTTCGGGGTCGGCTCAGGGTTGAAAGCGGCCCGTGGCGAAGGGTACGGAGACGTCCTCGACGACATGATGCGTCAGTGGCTGTTCCTACAGACCTTCATGGCGAACGTGGAGATGACCCTGTTCAAGACCGACCTCGATATCACCGGGCGCTATGTCGACGTCCTGGTGGAACCCGCCCATCACCACATCTTCGACACCATCGTCGAGGAGCACGACCGGACCGTCGAGGAAGTGCTGCGCTTGACCGGCGAGACGGAACTCCTCGAGGTCAACCCCCTGCTCCGGCGCACATTGCAGGTCCGTGATGCCTATCTCGACCCGATCAACCATCTTCAGGCCTCGCTGCTTGCCCAGGCCCGGCGCCGCGACCCCGACCCCCTGTTGCATCGGGCGCTCCTGTTGACGGTCAACGGGATCG
>DATFFO010000046.1:0-27409 GCA_035250025.1 Acidimicrobiia bacterium | reverse complement strand
GCCCGACTCCCCAGCCGGGAGACCGCCAGGTTGCCGACCGCCTCTCCCGACCGGTCGCGGATGGCGAAAGGCGCCAGGTGAGGGTCGACTTGCGCCTGGGAGATGTTGTGCCGGGCCATTTTTTCGTCGAGGTCGGGGCTCTCGGTCGTGAAACGGAAGACCTCGTCGTCACGTAAGGAGAGATAGCGTCCGGCCTCGTCGGGCTCCCACGCCGCCAAGACGACCTTCTCACCGGTCAAGGGGGCGGGGATCATCGCCGGCTCGGCTCAGAGGGCCGCCAGAGCCTCGAGCGGTGGCACATAGGGTGCCCCGAGACTCTCGGCGACGGCGGGGTGGCAGACCTGATCTCCCACCACATTGACACCCAGCGCCAGCTCCGGGTGGGAGGAGACCGCCTGGGCCGCCCCCTCCCCCGCCAGGGTGAGGACGTAGCGCAGTGTGGCGTTCGTGAGGGCGTAGGTCGAAGTGTGGGGCACGGCCCCGGGGATGTTCCCGACGGCATAGTGGAGAACCCCGTCGACTTCGAAGACGGGATCCTCGTGCGTGGTCTCGTGGCTCGTCTCGAAGCAGCCGCCCTGGTCGATGGCCACATCGACCATCACCGCCCCCTTGCGCATCCCCGTGACCATTTCGGCGGTGACCAGCTTGGGCGCCGAAGCCCCCGGCACCAGGACGGTCCCGATCACGAGGTCGGCCCCCAACACCTGTTCTTCCAGGTTCAGCCGGTTGGAGGAGATGGTGACGATGCGGCCGGCATAGAGGGAGTCGATGTGACGCAACTTGGTCAGATCCACGTCCAGAACCACGACCTCGGCCTGCATGCCGGCGGCGATGGCGGCGGCATTGAAGCCGGCCATGCCGGCGCCGATCACGACGACCTTGGCAGGCTGGACGCCCGCCACTCCCCCCAGCAGGATGCCCCGTCCTCCCTGCACCGACTCCAGGAAGTAGGCACCGACCTGGGTCGCCATCCTTCCGGCGATTTCCGACATCGGGGCGAGCAGGGGAAGGCTGCGGTCGGGCAGCTGCACCGTCTCGTAGGCAAGGGCGACGACGCCCTTCTCGCGCAGTCCGGCGGCGAGCTTGGGGTACGCCGCCAGGTGGAGGTATGTGAACAGGACCTGGCCGCCACGGAGCATGCCGACCTCCCCGGACTGCGGCTCCTTGACCTTGAGGATCAGGTCGGCCTGGCCGAAGACCTCCTCGGCCGAGGGGACGATGGTGGCTCCCTGGGCTTCGTAGGCCGAGTCGTGGATCGCCGAGCCCTCCCCGGCGGTCTTCTCGATGAGCACCTCATGGCCGCCGTCGACCAGTTCCCTCACGCCGATCGGGGTGAGGGCGACCCGCTGCTCGTTGGTCTTGATTTCCTTGGGTACCCCGACGATCACGCCTGTCTCCTGTTCCACTCGAGCAGCGCCACCTGCGTCTTGGCGTCCGTGATCTCGCCTCGTGAGATCCTATCCAGCGCCTCCCGGACCGGGAGGGCGAACACCGTCGCCTGTACTTCCTCCTCACCGTCGGGTTCCCGCACCCCGAACTCGAGACGGGTGGCGAGATAGATGTCGAGCACTTCGTCGGTGTATCCGGGAGATGGCGCCATGGTCGCCAGATGTTCGAGATGACCGGCGGTGGCCCCCAACTCTTCGGCCAGTTCACGTCTCGCCGCCGCCTCAGTATCACGGTCGGCCGCGTCGAGTTTGCCCGCCGGGATCTCGTCCATGGGTTTCCCGAAGGCGGCCCGATGCTGCCGGATGAGCCACACCTGCTCGTCGTCGACTGCCAGTACGCCCACTCCCCCGGGATGACGGACGATGTCCCGAACGATCTCGACACCGGAAGGCGAGCGCAGGCGCACCTCCTCCAACTCCAGGAAGATGCCGCGCCCCAACGAGCGAGAGGAAGTGACCTCGAACGAGCTCACTTCTGGGCGTCGAGTGGTTCGGTGGCGTCGGGGTCGATGACCAGGTGCTCGCCGTCGGCGGCGTTGCGCAATCGTCGCCCCGCCTCGATCAGACCCATGAAAAGCGGGTGCGGCTGGTCGGGGCGGCTCCGGAACTCCGGATGCGCCTGCGTGGCGACGAAATACGGGTGGTCGATCAGCTCTATGAACTCGACGAGATGGTCATCGGGCGACAGCCCCGAGAGACGCATTCCGTTGGCCTCGAGCTCCTTGCGGAAGCGGTTGTTGACCTCCCACCGGTGCCGGTGCCGCTCGTAGATCAGCTCGGACCCGTACAGCGAGCGCACCCGAGAGCCTTCGGCCAGCTTGGCGGCGTACAGCCCGAGACGCATGGTCCCCCCCATGTCCTCCACATCGTGCTGGCTGGCCATGAGGTCGATGACGGGGTGGGTGGTCGAGGGGTCGAACTCGGTGCTGTTGGCGTCGCCATGACCCAGGACCGAGCGGGCGAACTCGATGACGGCGCACTGCAGGCCGAGACACAGACCGAGGAAGGGGATTCCCTGCTCGCGGGCGTGGCGGATCGCCTGGACTTTCCCCTCGACGCCCCGGTATCCGAACCCGCCCGGCACAACGATGGCATCCACGTCTTCGAGGTAGGTGGAGGCGAGGAGGCCGGTCATCTCATCGGAGGGAATCCAGCGGACGTCGAGGGCGACGTCGTTGGCAGCGGCGGCGTGACGAAGGGATTCAAGGACGGAGAGGTAGGCATCGGGGAGGGCGACATACTTGCCGACGACGCCGACAGTCAGGGGCTCCGTTGCCGACGCCGCCCGCTCGACCATCTTGCGCCAGCCGTCGAGGCGGGCGGGGCCAGTGACCAGTCCCAGCCGATCGCACACGACGGCATCGAGTCCGCCGGCATGGAGCCGGAGGGGCACCTCGTAGATGTCGGGGGCGTCGGGACAAGGAATGACGGCCCGAGCCTCGACGTCGCAGAACAGGCTGATCTTGCGCCGGACGGCGTCGTCGATCTCACGATCGGATCGCACGATGATCACATCGGGATGGATGCCGTGGCTGCGCAGTTCGGCGACCGAGTGCTGGGTGGGCTTGGTCTTCAGCTCCTCGGATGTGTACAGGTAGGGCACGAGCGTGACGTGGGCGAAGAGCACATTCGCCCTTCCCACTTCGTTGCCGAACTGGCGGATCGCCTCGAGGAAGGGGAGGCCCTCGATGTCGCCCACGGTGCCGCCCACCTCGGTGATCACGACATCCACGTCCGAATCCTGCCCGACACGATGAATGCGAGCCTTGATCTCGTTGGTGATGTGAGGGATGACCTGGACGGTGTCGCCGAGGTAGTCGCCCCGCCGTTCCTTCTGGATCACGGAGAGATAGACAGACCCGGCGGTGACGTTCGAATGACGGCGCAGGTTCTCTCCCGTGAAGCGCTCGTAGTGCCCCAGGTCGAGGTCTGTTTCGCCGCCATCGTCCGTTACGAACACCTCGCCGTGCTGGAGGGGATTCATCGTGCCAGGGTCGACGTTGATGTAAGGGTCGAGCTTCTGGTTCACGACGCGCAGCCCGCGCGACTCCAAAAGGCGTCCCAGTGATGCGGCGGCGATTCCCTTGCCGAGGCTGGAAACAACACCACCGGTGACGAACACGTACTTGGGGGTCGTCGGGGTCAGAGGAGGAGCTTCGTCTGCTTGCGGATTTCCGAGTGATTCGAAGCTGTGAGTCCCGTCCATGACGGGAGGTCACAGTAGCACGTCCGGAGGGTGTCTCCGGCTTTACTCCAGACCGAGGACCCGGTCGAGCCCGAGGACCACCCCGCTCATCGACGACACCGCCTTCACCGCGGCCACCGCACCCGAGGCGAAGGAGTCGTACGAGGTCGATTGGTGAACGATCGAGAACTGCTCACCCGGATTCGTCATGGCGACTTCCTGATGGGACAGGATCCCCGCCAACCGCAATGAGTGAACACGAACGCCGTCGACGGTGCCGCCGAGCGATCCCGCCACCAGCTCCTCCTGGCGGGGTGACGAGCGTCCGCCGCCACCGGCGATCCTGGCCGCGGTCTGGAGGGCCGTCCCCGACGGGGCGTCCGGCTTGGCGGCGCTGTGCCGTTCTATCACCTCCGCCGTCTCGAAGTGACGGGCGGCCAGCTCGGCGAAGCGCATCGCCAGCACGGCGCCGATCGAGAAGTTGGGGACGATCAGGCACGCCCTCTCCGCCCCCTGCCAAAGCGTCCGCACGTGCTCGATCCGCTCGTTGGTGAAGCCCGAGGTCCCGACCACTGCCGCTACGCCGGCCCGCCGCCACCGCCCCAGGTTCTCCATCACGGCGTGATCCGGACCGGCCTCGACCACCACCTCGACGTCGGAAGGTAGGTCCGTCACGTAGCGAACCCCGTCCCACTCCCCGTCCCGGCCAGGGTTGAACACCCCCGTCAGGTCGCTGCCTCCGTCGGCAGCGATGGCCCTGGCCACGGCGGCGGCCAGCTTGCCCGGGATCCCGGAGACGACAGTGCGAACAGGTGAGCCGGTCATCGAGGCGATGGTAGGGCCCTGGGCTCGCACCGGGAGCGCCGCCACGTCCCCGTTCTGTGGGCCACCGACCGCGGAAACCGCAGTCCCGAACGCTGGGTTCACCAGCGTCGGGTTGCCCATCGGTGGGGGGCGGGCGAGGATTGGACGCTGTCTCCTGGGGGTAGATCAGACATCGTGCCGGATCTGGTCGGCGGCCGCTACGAACTCCTCGACGTCATCGCCTCGGGCGGCATGGCGACCGTATGGCGCGCCCACGACACCACGCTCGGGCGCCAGGTGGCCCTGAAGCGGCCCCACCCGGCGGCTGAAAACGACCCGGTCCACGCCCGCATCGAGCGCGAAGCCGTCTCCGCTGCCGCGCTCAACCATCCCAACCTCGTCACCGTATTCGACTCGGGACGCGACGCCCTCGGTCCGTACCTGGTGATGGAGTTGATCGAGGGTCCAGCGCTGACTGCCGAGCCCCGGTCGAGGTCTGCTGCGGAGGTTGTCGAGATAGGAACCTCCCTGGCCGGCGCTCTGGCGGCAGTGCACGGCGCCGGGATAGTGCACCGCGATGTCAAGCCAGCCAACGTGCTCCTCTCGGAAAGGGGGCCCGTCCTCACAGACTTCGGGATCGCTTCGGGACCAGCAGCCACTTCCCAGCTCACCGAGCCGGGCACCATCATGGCCACGGCTTCCTACGCAGCCCCCGAGGTGCTGGCCGGGCAGACCGCGACCCCAGCCGCCGACATCTTCTCTCTCGCCGCCCTCCTCTACGAACTCGCCGCCGGCCGCCCCCCTTTTGCCGGTGCCGACCGATCGTCGTCGGCCCCTCCCCTCGACGACCCGAACCTCGAAGCCGCGCTGCGCCCGGCGCTGTCAGACGATCCCGCCGGGAGGCCTGACGCGGCCGGACTGAAGCAAGCGCTGGATGCGAGTTCGCCCACCTCGGTGATGGTCCCGGAAGCCGGCACCACGAGGACGATGCCCGTCGTGGCCGCCGCCGCTGCTGACTCCACGGGACCCCGGATCGGATCCGCACTCTGGCCGATGCTGGCCCTCGGCGCCGTGGTCGTCGCCTTCGTGCTCGCCGCCCCGGCCCTGTTCGGTGCGGAGCCGGAACCGGTTACGACCATCCCTGCGCCCGCGGTTACGACAACCCCCGTCCCTCCCACCACCCTTGAAGCCCCCACAACCACGCTGGCAACAGTGCCCACCACAATCCCCGCTACCACCGTCATCGCAGACGTCGTCGAGAGCGCCCGTCAACGGCTGGCGGATGCGCTGGAAGACGTCCACCCGTCGCAGCTAAACCCCAAGGAGTCCCGCGACATCCTCGCAAAGGTGGACGAGGCGATCGCCCTGGCAGCGGACGACACCGACAAGGCGAGTCGGTCCCTCAACGAGGCCGCCCGCAAGATCGACGACAAGGTCGAGGATCCCTGGCGGTCGGAGGCCCTGGCCGCTTTCGAGGAGATCGCCTCGGCCCTATCGCTCGACTTCGACCCGGACAGCGGGCAGGGCGGCGGCGACGACGACGATGACGATGACGACTAAGTGCGGCCGGCCATCTCGAGCAACTCCTCGGCGGCGTCGCGGCCCCGATCCGACTCCGGGAGTCCGGCCAGCATCCGTGATAGCTCCTTGAGCCGATCCTTGCCCTCGACGCCTCGCACCGAGGCCGTCGTGCCGTCTCGATCGACGACGTAGTGGCGATCGGCGAACGCCGCCACCTGGGGCAGGTGAGTGACGCACAGAACCTGGCGCTCTCCGGCGAGATCGGCCAGCTTGCGGCCCAGAGCGAGGGCGGTGGACCCGCCGATTCCGGCGTCGACCTCGTCGAACACGAGCGTCTCGGCCTCGCCGCTACCACCCGCCAAACGGAGGGCGAGGACCAACCGGCTCAGCTCCCCGCCCGACGCCACAGTGGCCACCGGCCCCGGTGCGAGCCTGGAATCCGACGCGAAGAGGATGGCGACGGCGTCGGCGCCGGTCGGCCCCGGATCGGACGGCTCCAGGGCGAAGCCGACGAGCGGGTCAGAGAATCCGAGGTCCGTCAGATGCCCGCGAGCTCTGACGGCGAGAGCGTCCCCCGCCCGGGACCGGGCTTCGGTCAACGCTCGAGCGGCCTCCCCGACGGCCGCCTCGGCGGCCGCGACCTCATCGTCGATGACATCAGCCTTGCCGAGCAGCGACGCCAGCTCGTCACGACGACGGGCGGCAGCCTCCCCAAACGCCAGGACGTCCTCCAGCGTCCGGCCGTACTTGCGGCGCAGTTCCCCGAGACGGTTCAACTGGCTTTCGACCAACTCGAGGCGTTCGGGGTCCCGGGCGACTCGCTCGCCGGCGGCCGCCACATCATGGGCGAGATCGCCGGCGGCGTCGGCGTTGGCGCTGAGGGCGTCGGCGAGCGGTTGGAGTGCGCCATCGCGCTGGGCTGCCCGCCGGAGGGCTGCAACCGCCTCACCCATCGCCTCTCGTCCCGCCTCGATCGAGGTCGCTCCTGCAGCCAGATGCTCGGAGATCTCGTCGGCGTGACGCAGCCTCTCGGCGTTCGCCTCGAGTTCCTCGTCGTCCCCGGGCACCAGGCCGGCGCCGGCGATCTCCTCGCTCTGGAAGCGCACGAGATCGAGTTCCCGACTCAACGCCGGGCGGTCACCGCCTAGCTCACGGCGGGCAGCCTCGGCTGCGGTCAAGGCCTCCCAGGCCCGGCGGTACGAATCCGCAGCCTCCGCCCCGGCGGAGTCCAGCGACCCGTCCACCAGTGCCCGTACTTCCGCGGGGCGGGTGAGAGAGAGATGGTCGTGTTGGCCGATGATGTCGACCAGGCCGGCAGCCCTGTTATCGAGCGCCCGGGCCGAGGCGATCGAGCCGTCGAGATAGGCCCGGCTCCTGCCTGTCCGCGGCAACCGGCGACCGGCTCCCACCTCTACGCCCTCGGCGTCCACGAAGCGCCCTTCGACCACTGTCTCCTCACCAAACGGGCCGACCAGTTCGGGTCTCGAGTCACCGCCGAGAAGGAGTCGGAGCGCCCCGAGAAGCAGTGTCTTGCCTGTGCCTGTCTCGCCCGTGATGACTGTCAGTCCAGGTCCCGGCTCGACCCGGGCCGACTCGATCACCCCCAGGTTCCGCACCACCAGCTCATCGATCATGCTCAGTCCAACTCGAACTTCTCCGTGACGGCGCGGGCGAACGAGCGCTCGGAAAAGCGGATGAAGCGAATCGGCTCCGGCGCCCGCCGGATCTCCACCACGTCGCCCTCGCCCGCTTCCCCGAGCCGAACCTTGTCGACGCTCGCCCGGGCCGGACGCTCCCTTCTCACGGTCACCCTTATGACGGATTCGGCCGGAAGAACGATCGTCCGGGAGAAGAGCGAGTGGGAAGCGACCGGTGTCATGAGCAGCGCCGAGATCGAATGGTCGACCAGGGGTCCCCCGGCCGAGAAGTTGTACGCAGTGGAACCGGTCGGCGTCGACACGATCATGCCGTCAGCCCGATATGTGAGGAAGGCCTCGCCGTCGATCTCGACCTCGAGATGGATCAGCCGCAGCGTGTCGATCTTCTCGACGACGACATCGTTCAGGCCGCGGGCCTCGGCGCCACCAAGCGTGGCCATGATTGCCATGCGCGACTCTGTCGTGTAGTTCCCCGCCGCCAGGTCCTCGAGGACTCCCGCCAGCATGTCGGGCTCGACCTCGGTCAAGAACCCGATGGTGCCGAGATTGAATCCGAAGAGGGGAACGTTGTGCGCCAGTGCCTCCTGGGCTGCGGCCAGCATCGTGCCGTCACCGCCCACCGCCACCACCACATCGGGCTCTCCCTCGGCCAGCGACGGATCGATCACCTCGCGGACGCGATCCTCGCCGACGACCTTGAGCCCGGAGTCTTCCGCCGCCGCTAGGAGGTCCCGGGCGAAGGCGACGACTTCGGGGCGTCCATCGTGGACCACTAGGCCTATGTTCAAGCCGGGACCTCCAATCCCTCGACGGGGTCCACCCCCGCCCGGCACCACACGAACACTTCCCGGTTCCCGCCCGCCCCGGCCAGGGGAGACGTGACCAGGGCCTGGGGTCCTAGCTTCCGCTCGGCCAGACAGGCCAGGACTTTCTCGACTGCACGCCGGCGAACCAAGTCGTCCCGCACGATACCTCCGCTGCCCACCTCGCCCTTCCCGGCCTCGAACTGGGGCTTGATGAGGAGGACCAGGTCACCGCCGGGCTCGGCCAGTCCAGCCAACGCCTCGGCGACGGTGCACAGGGATATGAACGACAGGTCGCCGACGATGAGCGGGAACGGCGCCCCCGTGTCTGCCGGGGTGGTGTGACGCAGGTTTGTCCGCTCCATCACGGTGACTCTTGGATCCTGGCGGAGGCGGTGGTCAAGTTGCCCGTACCCGACGTCGAGGGCGACGACATGGTTGGCCCCCCGACGAAGCAGCACGTCGGTGAATCCGCCGGTCGAGGAGCCCACGTCGAGCGCCCTCCGCCCCTTCACCTCTACCGGAAAGGCCGCCAGCGCTCCCTCCAACTTCACGGCGCCCCGGCCGACATAGTTGGGTCCCTCCACGACAAGCTCGATCGGCGTGCCGGGGGCGACGAGGGTGGCCGGTTTGGGGGTCGGAACCCCTCCCACCTCGACCTTCCCTCCCTCGATCATGCGCTGGGCTTCGGTCCGGGATGGGGCCATTCTGCGGCGGACGAGCTCCTGATCCAGGCGTCGACGGCTCAGGGGCTCGCCTCGGAAGGGTCTAGCAGGCGGCTCAGCAAGTCGGCCAGGCGGGCCGCCGGTCCGGGCAGATCGGCCGGGTCGAGCGATTCCAGTTCGGCCAGAACCTCTTCGAGATGCCGCCGTTCTTCCTCGGTGACCTCCATGGCCCGAAACCTTACAGCCCTCTGTCCCCGCGTTGGGAACGAATGCTCCCTTACCTCACCGGCTCCGCCGGCGGGGCCCCTTCCCCCTTCGCTGCGCTCAGGGGGACAAAGGTGCCTGGAGGATCGTTGCGATTGCTTCCGGGAGGTCGGCAGCCACTACATCGGGTGGCGGGTCGATCGCGGTCGCCGTGCTGGTGACCCCCGTGAGGACCAGGGCCGAGCGCCATCGCTCCCCCACCGCCAAGGCCAGGTCGGTGTCGGGACGATCGCCGACCATCCAGATGTGGCCGTCGCCGGCGCGGCCCTCGATGAAGCGTCGCATCGCCTCGCTGGGCTTTCCCGCCGCGATCCCCCTGACGCCCGCCGCCACTTCCACTGCCGCCGCGCAGGCGCCGGCGCCAGGAAAGAGGCCCTGGTCGGTTGGAAAGGTCGGGTCACGGTTGGTGACGATCAACTCGGCCCCGGAGCGCACCGCCAGGGCGGCACGATGGATGCGGTCGTAGGTGATGCCCCGGTCGAGCCCGGCCACCACGGTCTGAGCCTGCGCCGGATCGTCGGTGAGCTCGAAGCCGTTCCGGGTCACAGACTCCTCGATGCCCGCCTCGCCCATCACGAGGACGGGGCCCTGAGCCACGAGAGAGCCGGCCACCATGGCCGAGGTAACGATCTGGTCCTCGGCCGCCTGGTACCCGCACACCCTGGCGAGCTTGGCTACCACCGCCGACGGCGACCGGGCGGAATTGTTGGTGGCGAACAGCGTCCGCCATCCCGCTCGTTCGGCGCCGCGGATGGCGTCGGAGGCGCCGGGGATGGCCGTCTCCCCCAGATACACGACCCCATCGAGGTCGTACACCACCGTTCCGGTCATGCCGAAAGTTCGCCGAACCGCGCCAGCACGGTGCCGAGCAGATCGGTCGTGCGGGTGACAGATTCCACCGACACCCTCTCGTTGTGGCCGTGGAAGAGGCTGAGAAACTCGCCGAAGCCGACGCTGTCGTCGAACAGCCCCACTCCGTAGGCGATGGTTCCGCGTTCCCGCCAGAAGCGGGCGTCGGTGGCGACCGTCATCAGGGTGGGAACGACCCGCCGCGACTGGGTGTGGGTCTCGATGCTGTCGACGATGGCGTCCCACAACACGTTCCCTCGCGGTGACGTGATCGGGAGATGGTCGGACATCGGCTCGAGCTGGATGCGGTCGGCGCCGGCCCCCATCGCCTTGCGCAGATGCTGGTCCACATAAGTCCGGTCCATGCCGGGAAGGGCACGCAGATCCACCTCGGCCATCGCCGAATCCGGCACGACGTTGGCCTTGATACCTCCCCAGGCCTTGTTGGGCGACACCGTCAGGTGGGTGGCGGCGTGGACATAACGGGCGAAGGTCGGATCGTCGACGGCGAGGCGATCGATGGCACCGTCGACCCGGTCCGGATCGACCAGGGCGGCGGCCAGGTCCTCATCGAACTCGAGACCGTCGACGAACTCCCGCCATTCGTCCGTGATGGCGACCGGCATCGGAGTCGAGAACAGGCCGTGCAGAGCCGAGACGAGAGGTTCGAGGGCGTTGTCGCTCCCGTAGGGGGCCGAACCGTGGCCCGGTGTCCCCTCCGCTGTCATGACCGTCCAATAGGGGCCCTTCTCGCCCACGGAGATCGGGTACACGGGGCCGGAATCCGATTGGAGCGCCGGATAGGCAACCTCAGTCAGCAGGTAGTCCGCCCCGACCATGTCCCACCGCTCCTCGACCAGGGGCTTGGCGCCGAGCAGGCCCGAGTTCTCCTCGTCGGCCACCGCCGCCAGGATCAGGTCTCCCGGGAGTGTCTTCTCGCCGGTCAGATACGGACGGAACGCCGTGACCATGGCGGCGGTGAGGTTGAGCATGTCGACGGCACCGCGGCCCCAGAGGAAACCGTCTGATATCTCGGCTGCGAACGGGTCGACCGACCAGCCGTCGCGGTTGACCGGCACGACGTCGAGGTGGGGAACGAGGGCCAGCGTGGGTGCTCCCGGCGTCGACCCGGGTATGCGATAGATCGCGGACTGACGGCCGGGCCTGGGCTCGTAGATCTCACCGGAAGCGCCCAGGTAGTCGGCGATCGTCGAGACAGAGCGGTGCTCGTGCCCCGATTCGGGTGTGCCGTCGTTGACGCACTGGTTGCGGATCAGCTGCTGGAGTAGTTCTACTGTCTCGTTCACCGTCGGCACGGTAGCCGTTGCCCCTTCGCCGCCGGATCAGCCCAGCAGGTCGAGAAGGTCGGGCATCGTCGGTGTGAGCGGGAGGGCGCGGGCCTCCGTGAGCGTGAACCAGCCCACCTGGGCGGCATCGTCTCCCGGAACGAGCGAGCCGCCGATCACCGAGCCCCTGAAGTCGATGAGCGTGTAGTGCCACGCCGGCGGATCCCCGGGACCGATGCTCTCGCCCGCCCAGACGACGCCACCGACCTCGACGTCGAGGCCGGTCTCTTCTTTGACCTCGCGGCGGGCCGCATCGACCAGTCGTTCACCCAGTTCCACTTTGCCTCCGGGCACGGCCCACAGGCCGCGGCCCGGCTCGCGGCCACGCTGGACGAGGAGAATACGGTCGCCGTCCATCACGGCCACGCCGACCCCGGGGACGGGCGAGATCTCAGAAGCGGCGAGCATCACGACCCGGCCGTGCTTGAGGATGATCGTCGTGATGCATCACGATCGAGCGGGCGGAAAACCCTCCCGCCTCGAAGAAGTTCTTGGCAAGCCGATGCCCCGGCAAGACATGGGCGTCGAACTTGGTGATACCTCTCGCCCGGAGCGTCTCCATGGCTGCGTCACGCATTGCCTCCGCCACGCCCACCTCACGAGCCTCCGGCTCGGTGAACACGTAGCGGATGACGCCGAACTCCTCGTGGTCGGCCTGGGGAAGGCTGCGGGCCACCTCGGCGAATAGGAACCCAACCGGGGCGTCTTCCATCTCTCCCACCACCACGATCGCCTCGCCCTCGATGGCATCCATAAGAGCCTCCTCGATCGGCTCGGGTAGACCGTCGGCCCGAGGCCACATTGGATGGAGATCCGTCATCTCTCGTTGCAGGCGCCGATACATCCGGACCAAATCCTCGATGTCAGCATCCCCAGCCGGACGAGCCTCGAGCCTCATGCCGCGGTTCCGGCGCTACGCCTCACCAAACGACCCAGCGCCCGGGTAACGCCCCACCGGGTCACCAGCCACATCGCCTCGAGCACGATCCCCGTCCCCATCTTGGAGGTTCCCATCTCCCGGTCCCGGAACACGATGGGGACCTCCACGATCTTCAGCCCCTCCTGATGGGCCCGCCACGCCATCTCGACCTGGAAGCCGTAACCCGATGCCTCCACGCGCTGATACGGGAGCCGGGCGAGGGCGCCGGCGGCGAACGCCCGGTAGCCGGCGGTGGCGTCCCGTATGGGAAGCCCCAGCATGAGACGGGAGTACGATCCACCGGCCCGGGAGATGAAGCGGCGGTACCAGGGCCAGTCCGGCGTGGCTCCGCCGGGGACATATCGGGAGCCGATGGCCAGATCGGCCCCGCCCAGGACGGCGCCGACGAGCCGGGGAAGATCTTCCGGGTTGTGGCTGAAGTCTGCATCCATCTCGACCACCACCTCCGCACCGTCGGCCAGGGCCCGATCGAACCCGGCGACATACGCCGAGCCGAGGCCCTGCTTGTGAGTGCGGTGGATGACCTTGACCCGCCCGACCTCGTCGGCCAGCGAGTCGGCGACGACGCCGGTGCCGTCGGGTGATCCATCGTCGACGATCAGGAGGCGGTAGCCATGGAGAAGAACGGCCGCCGCCAGGTGGGGAAGGTTCTCCCGCTCGTTGAATGTCGGGACTACGACGGTGACCGCGTCACTCGGCACAGTCGCGGCAGAGCATCTTCCGCTTGTTGGCCAATTGGCTGCTCCGCTTCACGAGGAAGCACGATTGACACACGAACTCGTCTGAGCGCTGGATCTGAGCATCGACATTGAGGGTGAGCTCCTCGCGACGGATGGCACGCAGCTCGGCGGCCTCGTCGACCAGGAGGGCGTCCTCGACTTCCTCGTCGAGTAGTTCGAGCTCCTCGGCTTCCAGCTCGTCGAGGGCCTCGGCGGTCTCCTCGTCGTCGTCGCCGTCGTCGCTCTCCTCATCATTGCCGTCTTCATCCTCGTCGTCGTAGACGACCGTTTCGTCGTCCTCGGGGACGATTTCATCGAGGTCTTCCTCGATCTCCTCTATCTCCTCGAGGTCTTCGTCGAGATCGACATCGTCTTCGAGGTCGATGGCGTCTTCGTCGAACTCCTCTTCTTCGACCGGTTCGTCGAATTCGTCGGCATCGTTCTCGATTGTCATGATGAGGGATTCCCTTGGGTCCAGGCGGCGGCGAGTATAGGTGTCGGGAGGCCCGAGGGGGCGCTCGTGGATTTCAGATCTTCAGGTTGATCGCGGCCGGGAGAACACGCCCTGTCACCGGAGTATTCCCGATGTGCTCGCCGTCCACCTCGACCGGCCACGAATGCTGCGTTTCGAGCTTGAACGACGGCGCACTGAAACGTCTCACGCTGCGTTCGGTGAGGTGCAGACCCTTCATCACTTTGGGGACGAGAGCCGGGGCGGCGGTCTTGGCGACGTCGATGATCTGGAGGTCGAACGCACCGTCCACGAGCATCGCCTTGGGGGCGATATTCCAGCCGCCGCCGAAAAACTGCCCGTTGGCCATGATCACGGCGAGGGCCCGCCCGGTGTACTTCCTCCGGTCGGTCTCCAACGAGATCTCCCCGGCGGGGAATCCGGGCAGCCGAAACCCGAAGGCGGTCATGTACCGGGCTGAGCCGAGACCACGCGGCATCCGCCCCGCCGTGGCAGCCGCGGCCGCTCCCACCCCGGCCTGGGCGACATTCGCAAAACGGCGCACCCCCCAGGAGCCCGTCAACTCGCCGATGTCGATGGTGTAAACGGCGTCTCCGCGCAGATGATGGGCCGCCTCCTCCAGGATCTGAGGTATGCCGAAGGTCCTGAGCAGGTCGCAGCCGGTCCCCGCCGGGAGGACGCCGAGTGTGGGGAACGTGTCGGACCCGGCGGCGTAGAGGGCGTTGATCGCCAGATTCACGGTGCCGTCGCCCCCCACCACCGCCAGTCGCTTCTCCCCCGCCGCGTCTGTCACGACCCGACGCATCGTGGCCAGATCCGGTGGCACCACCACGTCGCCTTCGACTCCGGCGGCGGACATCGCCCGACGGACCCGCTCGACGTCTACCGGCCGGCGACCGGCCGCGGGGTTGACCGCCACCAGCCAGGACATCAGGCGACACCCTGGGCGGCCACGACTCCCCTGTCGATCCTGTCCAGGGCGTCGCGGGCGACGTCGGCGATCTCGGGGGCGGCCTGGCGGATCTGGCGCACCAGGTCCACGAGCTGGCGCGACACCCGCACGAAGTCGCCCGGCGCCATGGCTCGGTCGTCGAGGTCCTCGAACTCGACCCCCGACGCCCACTGGTACACCGCCCGCACGACGCCGTGGTCGGGGTGGCGAGTCGGAGGCAGCCCCCGCGACTGCTCCAGGCCGCTCAGCTCCTCCCACAGCCCCTCCAGCTTCTCCCACCGGTCCGCCAATTCTGCGGTCGGCCAGGCGGGAACGCCGCTCTCCTCGCGTCTCGGCTCGTAGACGAACGTCGATGCGAAGGCGGCCAGCTCGCACGCGTCCAGGGCCCAGAGCAGTCCCCGTTCTGTCGCCTCCGTCAACAGGAGGTCGAGTTCGTTGTATATGAACCGAAGCCGGCTCCCGCGCGGCGTCAGCTGCCAACCGCCCAGGTAGCCCCACTCCTCGAGGATGGCCCTGATGGCATCGAACTGGGCGACGAGCCCCACACCCTGTCTGCGCAACGCCTGGTTGAGCTGGTCGATCCTGCGTCTCGTGCGCCGGGCCTTGCGCAGCCAGTCGACGTGCTCCTGGAGGTCGGGGCAATCCTCCACCGGGTGCCGCGGGGTCGCCGCCGCCGGGGTGCCGCCGCGGCGGCGCTCGGGCGACGACACCTTGCGCAGCGCCCGGAGGGCGTTCTGTCGGAAGGCGCGGTCGCGGGGACGAAACGGTGTCGGGAGATCGATCCTCCCTGAGCGCTCCGTGCCTTCCACGACGTCGCGGACTCCGATCGTGGACACCCGCCCCGAGGTCCCCAGGACGAGCAGCCGACTTCCCTCGTCGCGAGCGAGTCGTTTGAGGACGGCGTAGCGGCCCTGGCGTGCCCCTCCCGGGACATCGATGACGTCGCCGGGACGGAGGGCACCGGCCAACTCGCCGCCCGCCCGTTTTCCGGGCCGGCCCTCGACCGTGTCGAAGTATTCTGCAACCGAACCACGCTCGCACTCGGCCTGCCGCTCCTCCTCGGCCAACCGCCGCTCCAACTCGGCCAGGCGCTCCACCGCCTCCCCTGCGTCGGCGACCTGCTGGTACTGGGCGAACGACGCCTCGAGCAGCTCGACGGCCCGGGACTCCTCGTAGTTCGCCACGAGATTGGCTGCCATGTTGTAGGTGGGGCGGAAACTCGACGTGAGGGGATGGCTCCCGGCGGCCGCGATCTCGGTGACGTTGCGAAACGGTACGTAGCTGGAATGGAGGACGACTCCGTAGCCGACGTCGTCTATCCCTCGCCGTCCGGCCCGCCCGGTCAACTGGGTGTAGTCGCCCGGTTGCAGCAGTTCATGTGACTCGCCGTCGAATTTGGACAGGCTTTCCAGGACGACGGTGCGGGCCGGCATGTTTATACCCAGGGCTAGTGTTTCCGTGGCGAAGACCACGCCGAGGAGGCCGGCGGCGAAGAGATCCTCCACTGTCTCCTTGAAGGCCGGGACCATCCCGGCGTGATGGGCGGCCACCCCCATCTCCAGTGATGCCAGCCACCGGTCGTATCCGAGAACGGACAGGTCGGCGTCGCTCAGGTGATCGGTGCGGGCCTCGGCCACCCTTCGGATCTCCTCCCGCTCCTCCGGATCGGTGAGGCGGACGCCGTACTCGTAGACGGCGAGGGCGGCGGCGTCACAGCCCGCCCGCGAGAAGATGAAGTAGATGGCCGGGAGCATGGCGCGTTCGGCAAGATCCAGGACGACCTCGGTGCGGCGGGGCGCCGTGTAGCGGCGGGAACGGCCCCGTTCCAGGCTGAGCATGCGCTCGATACGTGGATTCGGCCGGGTACGCCCGTCCCTGGTCGCGAAGGTGGGGAGCAGCGAGATCTCGTGACTGTGGCGGTCCTTGATCATGTAGTGCGGTTCGAGCGGCACCGGGCGGTCGGTCGTGGTCACGAGGTCGGTGGGGCCGCGGCGGGCGGCAACCCAATCGGCGAATTCGGCGGCGTTGGCGATCGTCGCCGAGAGGGCGACCATTTGCAGATGGCGTGGGGCATGGATGATCACCTCCTCCCAGACCGCACCGCGGAAGCGGTCTTGCAGGTAATGCACCTCGTCGAGGATCACCACTCCGACCTGCGAGAGCGTCGACTTGTCGGTGTAGATCATGTTCCGCAGGACCTCGGTGGTCATCACCACCACGTCGGCATCGCCGTTGACGACGTTGTCCCCGGTGAGCAGGCCAACTCGATCCGGGCCGTGCCAGGCGGTCAGTTCGTTGAACTTTTGGTTCGAAAGGGCCTTGATCGGGGTGGTGTAGAAGGCGCGCCGGCCCTTCTCCAGCGCCAGATGCACCGCCACCTCGGCCACCAGGGTCTTTCCCGACCCGGTGGGGGCGGTGACGACCACCGAGCGACCCGAGGCGATCGACTCGGCCGCTTCGACCTGGAACTTGTCGGGCGGGAACGACAGGGCTTCGAAGAACTCCGCGACGCTCACTTGCGCAGGACCAGGCGAACGAGCCAGTAGGTGACCTCGTACATCAGATAGAGCGGGCCCGCCAGCATCGCCAGAGTGAACACGTCACCAGTCGGGGTGATGAGGGCGGCAGCGATGATGACGACCAGCACCGCCCACCGACGCCCCTTCGCCATCTGAGACGACGTGATGAGGCCGGCGGCGGCAGCGGCGAACATGAACACCGGATACAGGAACGACACGCCGAAGGCGAGCAGGAAGCGGATGGTGAACGAGTAGTACTCGGCGAGTCGGAGGTCGTTGCGGACGTCGGGGAAGATCTCCAGGAGGAAGTCGAGGCCCCGGGGCAGGGTGAGGTAACCGAAGAGAACGCCGCCCACGAAGAGCAGCACCATGGTGCCGATGATCGGGACGGCCCACCGCCGCTCGCGGCTGGTGAGGGCCGGGTTGATGAAGGCCCATATCTGGTAGAGCACGACCGGGCTCGCCAACACGATCCCTCCGAAGAAGGCGATGCGCATGAGCACGCCCCACTCCTCCGTCGGCCCGAACACCTGGAAGGTCGAGTCGGGGGCGGCCCGATGGAAAGGCATCTCCAGCAGCTCCCGCATCCAGTCGGCGAAGAAGAAGGCGACCACGCCGGCCACCACGATCGCTCCCCCTGCCTTGAGGATCCGCCAGCGGAGTTCGTCGAGGTGGGCGAGGATCGGTCGAGCCTCATCCTGAGTCACTGAGCGGCTTCCTCACCGGCCTCCGGGGTGCCGGTTTCCTTCTCGGGAGGGACGGGCTCCGCCGGCTTCTGCCTGGCCTCTATCTCGTCGAGGTCCTTCATGGCATCCTTGGCAGTCGGTCCCGAGGCCGGGTCTGGCCCCACCCACCCGAGCCGGCGCACATCCGAGGACGCCTCGTCGAGTTGGCGGCCAACATCTCTCATCTCGCCCTTGACCTCGTCGAGCGGCCCTTTGATGTCGTCGCGGATCTGCTTGATGTCACCGACCTCGGCCTCGAGCCCCGCCCTCAGCTCACTGGCGGCCTTGCGGAGCTCGGTGGACCAGGCGCCCAATTTGCGGGCGAGTTGCGGCAGCCGCTCGGGGCCGAGCACGACGAGGGCCACGAGCAGGATGATGATGATCTCGCCGCCCTGGAGCATGACAGGCATGGTAGGAGCCTGGCGTGGAAGCGACGGGACGGTTGACGGTCACCGGTCCCGAGCAGACGGCTTCTTTGGACGGTGGGTAACGGCCCCCGGCTTCTTTGGCCCCTGCGTAACCAATGGCGTCACCAGCCATCGAAAGAATCGCCGAGCCGGAACTCCTCAACCAAAGAACACCAAGGGGGGCGGGTCTGCCTTCGCTGACTTCGCCCGACTGCAACCCGCCGGTCGGGCAACCGCCAGGAAGCAGGTAGGCAGACGACCGTCAGACCGTCAACTGTTGACCGTCAACTGCTGACCGCTTCAGCCGGCCAGGAGGCGGAACGGATCGGGCTCGGCGGCCAGGGCGGCGGCGAAGCGGATTATCTCCTCTTCGGTGATCGGGTTGTCGTTGATCACCTCATAGGCGACGCCGGTGGCGAGGAGGACGCTCACGACCCTCGCATTGGCGGGACGCCGTTGGAGGAGCGAGCACGTCGGACAGGTGAAGCGGTAGGTCCCCTCGTCCTCGCTCGGGTTGAGTTCGAGGGCGAGATCGGCCGGTGTGAGATGAATGTCACCGCACCTGGCGCAAGTTGTCTTGATGGTCGTCATTTCTCTCCGCACTCCGCTGACACCATCACCTATCGGCCCCTGGTGCCAGCAACTGAAGAGGTCGTTGGACCCTCAGCCGTAGCGAGAGAGAACACGGGCGCCCAGGCCCTCCAGCGCTTCTCGAACCTCGTCGCCTTCGACCAAACGCGCCCGTCCGCCGAGCCGCAGCAGCAGCCGAGCGGCCACCGAAGGATCTGCCGCGGAGAACTCGATCACCAGCTTGCCTTCTCCATCGTCGACCACATCGACGGGGTAGTAGTCGAGCACCCACCGGGCTTCCTCGGTCAGCTCGATGACACACCGGACATCGTCGGCCGATGGCGTATACCGGACCGTCGGCTCAGGCGTGATGGCCGGAGGGAGGAACTCCTCATCGGTCGGTTTGAGGTCCCTGATCCGGTCGACGCGGAAGATGCGTTCGTCTTGGGCGAGGCGGCAGTATCCCATCAGGTACCAGTTGCCCAGAGAGGCGAAAACGGACCACGGCTCGACATCCCGGACGGTGGTCCCTCCCTTGGCCAGAGACGTGTATGTGATGTTGACCACGCGCTTGTCGGAGGCGGCCTGTCGCAACGGGCCCACCAGCTCCGGCTCGCCTGCCAGGTCGACATCCAGGGCGGTTCCCGGAGCCAGTGTCGCCGCCAGCTTGTCGACGGCCGATTCCAGCGCCGGCGTCGCCTGGCCGCTGGCGACCACTGCCATTGCCGAAGCAAGCGTGGACAGAGTCTCGGCGGGGGTGAGGCGAGGAGCGCCCTCGAAGTAGTCGGCCGTGTCAACCACGACCTGGTCGTCGTCGATGTAGGCGACCATCAGATCGCCGGGGCCATATCCCGGCAGGCCACAGACGAAGACCATGTCGAGATCGGCGGCCAACTCCTTCTCGTTCCCGTATCCGAATCGGCTCGCCACCTCGGCCACCGTCGATCCGGGGTTGGCGATGACCCACGGCAGCATGGCGAGGATCCGGGCGAGTCGGGAGGCGGTGCGGCTCCGGCTCATGCCAGTGCAGCCTCGACACGTTCGACGAGCTGGCGCCGAAGGTCGGCCGGTTCGAGGATCTCGGCGGCATCGTCGAAGCTCAAGACCCAGCCTATGAAAGCGTCGACGTTGGCCACGGGAAGCTCGACCGTCAGCGGCCCGTCGCTGTGGTCGACATGGAGAGTGCGGGCGGCCCACCACGCCATCTCCGGTTCGAACCTCAGCCTGGCGATGACCGTCTCGTCGGAGCCCGCCTCCCAGGGTTGGGCGTCGATCTCGGCGCGGAGGCTGAAACCCTTCGGGCGGGTGAAGGCATCAGGGGTGTCGCCGACCACGGTCTCGTCCATCCGGTCGACTCGAAACACCCGCATCCCGGAGGGGCCTTCCCCAACCAGGTACCAATGCCCCCTCCGATGGGCGAGGCCATACGGCTTCAATCTGCGCGGCGAGTCCCGGTAGGTGAATGTCACCTCGCGGCGCTCGGAGACCGCTCCGAAGAGGTCGCCGAGCCGCTCTGCTGAGAGCCCCAGATCGGCGCCCATCGGCTCCTCACCTCCCCCGAGGCCGCTGCCGCCGAGCTTGAGCAGGGCATCCGGCGGGGCGGGCCCGCCCCCCAGGCGCACGACCCGTGACGCCAGGGCCAGGGCGGCGCGCTCCTCGTCGGTCAGACCTGGGTCCGGGAGGCGATAGGCGCCGGGATCGATGACGTATCCGTGCTCGATGCCCCAGGCATCCGCGCTGGTGAGTTCGAGGGGGATGCCGATGTTGCGGAGCAGGTCCTTGTCGCGCTCGAACATGCGCCGGAACGCCTCGTCGGACGAGCCTCCATAGCCCGCCACCCGGTTGCGGATCTCGTCTGCCGTGACGGGGCGGGCGGTGGTGAGGAGGAAGGCCAGGAGGTTGAGGAGACGCTCGATCACATGGCGCATGTGCCGTCATTCAAACTCCCCCACCCCGTTTTCGCGCATCAAACGCTTCGGAATTGACCGGATCGATGCGCGAAAACAGGGTTGACGGGGGTTAGAGGCTGTCGATCAGGCGGTCGACCCGCTCGTCGTGGGACTTGAAGGGATCCTTGCACAGCACCGTGCGCTGGGCCTGGTCGTTGAGCTTGAGATGCACCCAGTCGACTGTGAAATCGCGCTTGCGCGCCTTGGCCACGCGGATGAACTCGCCCCTCAGGCGGGCCCGGGTCGTCTGGGGCGGCGTGCGAATGGCGGTGGCGATCTCAGCGTCCGAGACGATGCGGTCCACCATCCCCTTCGACGCCATCATGTTGTAGACGCCCCGTGTCCGGTCGACGTCGTGATAGGACAAGTCAAGCATCGCCAGCCGGGGGTCGCCCAGCGGCAGATGACGCTGCTCCCGGTACCGCTCGAGGACCTTGTGCTTGATCACCCAGTCGACCTCGCGGTCGAGGGTCATCGGGTCCTTCTCCAACCCGGTCAACAGGTGCTCCCACATGTCGACCGCCCGCTGGATCTGGGGCGGGAAGCCGGGGCTGCGGGCGAACCGCATCGCCCGGTCCAGGTACTCCCACTGGATATCGAGGGCCGACAGCTCACGGCCGTTGGCGAGACGGACCTTCTTGCGGCAGGTGAGGTCGTGGGAGACATCGCGAATGGATCGAATCGGGTTCTCCAGGGTCAGGTCACGGAAAACGACGTCGCGTTCGACCATCTGGAGCAGGGCGACCACGGTGCCCACCTTCACGAACGTGGCGTACTCGCTCATGTTGGAGTCGCCGGCAATGACATGAAGACGCCGAAAACGCTCGGCGTCGGCATGCGGTTCGTCCCGGGTGTTGATGATCGGGCGCGACCGGGTCGTGGCCGACGACACGCCCTCCCATATGTGCTCGGCCCGCTGCGAGATCGAATAGCTCGTCCCTCGCGGTGTCTGGGTCAGCTTGCCCGCCCCCAAGAAGATCTGGCGGGTGACCAGGAACGGGATGAGAACGTCCACCGTGCGGTGGAAGTCCTTGTGCCGGCTGACCAGGTAGTTCTCGTGGCAGCCGTACGAGTTGCCCGCCGAGTCGGTGTTGTTCTTGAACAGGTAGATCTCGCCGCGGATCCCCTCCTCCTCGAGCCGCTGCTCGGCGGAATGGACCAAACCCTCGAGTATGCGCTCGCCCGCCTTGTCATGGGCGACCACGTCTGTCAGCGAGTCGCACTCCGGTGTGGCGTACTCGGGATGGCTTCCCACGTCCAGATAGAGACGGGCACCGTTCTCCAGGAACACGTTCGATGATCTGCCCCACGAGACGACCCTGCGGAACAGATACCGGGCCACCTCGTCGGGACTCAGACGCCGCTGACCGCGCAGGGTGCACGTGACCCCGTATTCGTTCTCTATCCCGAAGATGCGCCTATCCACTGAAGCCAGCCTAGGGGTCCGCCACAGTTTCGGAAGTACTTCCGGACCCGGCTACGGGGCGCCTCCAGCATCTGATTCCGGCGAGGACGGTTCCTCCAAACGCCGGAAGGACCGGCGGCCGTTGGAGGAATCGAGCACGACCAATTCCCATCCCTCGGACTCGCGCTCCTCGGCGCGGCGGAATGCCTGGCGGCCTGCTTCGAGGGCGTCTTCGAGCGCCAGCCCCTCGCTCCACAACTCCTCCAGCGCTTCGAGCAGTGCTTCCGATTTCCCGCCGATGGCAACAAAGCGGGGCTCGTCGTAGAGCGTGCCGTCGTAGGAGACCCGGTAGAGCTTGTTGTCCACATCACCGGCGCCGAGTTCGGCAATGAGGATTTCCACCTCGTAGGGCTTGAGTTCGTGGCTGAAGATGGCCCCGAGAGTCTGGGCGAAGGCGGTGGCGAGAGCCATGGCATTCACGTCCTCTCGGCTGTAGAGGTAGCCCATGAGGTCGGCCTGACGCACCCCCGCCTTGCGGAGCGTGTCGAACTCGCTGTACCGCCCGACTCCGGCGAACGCAATCCGGTCGTAGACCTCGGAGATCTTGTGCAGCGAGCGAGACGGGTTCTCCGCCATCAGCAGCACCCCGTCGGCGAACTCCATGGCGACGATCGACCGTCCCCGGGCGATCCCCTTGCGGGCGAATTCGGCCTTGTCCCGGACGACCTGTTCGGGAGCGACGTAGTACGGGATGGTCATCGGATCGTCTCCACGGCATGTTCGGCCAGGGGCAGGATCTGCTCGTCAGGAAGCTGGGTAACACCGGCGGAGTCGATCTGGAACACGTTGGGAAGGATGCCCCGGATCAAGTCCGGCCCGCCCGTGGCGGTGTCTTCATGAGCGGCGGCGACCAGGGCCCGCACGGCCAACTCGGCGGCGCCGGCAGCGTCGATGCCCGGGTCGTAGGCGGTGCGCAGGTAGGACTTGGCCAGGCGAGCTCCCGACCCGGTCGAGGCGAACTCGATCTCCTCGTACCGACCACCGACCACGTCGTAGCTGTAGAGGCGGCCGACCGCCTCGAGCTCGTCATAGCCGGCGAAAAGGGGGACCACCACCAGACCCTGGAAGGCCATCGGGAGTTGGCCGCGCACGAGACGAGCCAGGAAGTTGGCCTTGCCCTCCAGTGAGAGCCGGCGCCCTTCCAGCTTCTCGTAATGCTCCAACTCGACCTGGAACAGGCGCACCATCTCCGTGGCGAGACCGGCGGTGCCGGCGATGGCAACCGCCGAATAGCGGTCGGCCTGGAATACCTTCTGGATCTGACGGTGGGCCACGAGGTGGCCCTCGGTGGCGCGGCGGTCACCGGCGATCACCACTCCCCCTTCGTAGGTCATCGCCAGAACCGTCGTCCCCTCGGGAGCCGAGATCGTGCGGGCGGCGTCGGCGGGTATGTCCCAGCGTGGGGTCGCCCCGACGTCCCTGAGCAGATCGCTGAAGCTGGCGCCCGGAACGGGAACGTCGAGCGGGAGCGGGAAACGCGGCATAGGTTCGCCACTGTAGACCGCACCGGCCGGAACCCGGTTGAGGTCAGCGGCCCACAACCCAGTGAGCGATCAACCGTTGACCGTCACCCGTCCACCGTCTCTACTGCCCGCCCTTCTGGACGTAGTTCTTGACGAATTCCTCGGCGTTCTCCTCGAGGACCGAGTCGATCTCGTCGAGCAGATCGTCCAACTCCTCCAGGTCGGTCTCCGACTCCTCGGTGGTGACCTCGAGCTCCTCGGCCTCTTCCTTCGAGTCTTCGCGGTTACGTGATCGGGAGCGTTCTTGTTCGGTCATCTGTTCTCCTATTGGTCTCCGAGCAGCTGAATCAACTGACTGGCTGAGTCGACTCGGTCCAAGAGAGGACCGACGAGGTCACGGCTGCCCCTGAGCGGCTCCATCATCGGCACCCGGCGCAGATGGGCCTCGCCCAGGTCGAATACGAGTGAGTCCCAGTTGGCGGCCACCAGGCTGTCGGGGAAGTCGGTGACGCATCGCCCCCGGAAATACGCCCGGGTGCGCTCGGGCGGCGTGCTCTCGGCCGCAGCCAGCTCCTCGGCGCTGAAGAGGCGCCTCATGTCGCCGCGGGCGGCCAGACGGTGATAGAGGCCCCGCTCGGGATCGACATCGTGGTACTGGAGGTCGAGGGCGCGCAACTTGTTGTCGGACCAGGAAATGCCGTCGCGGTCGACGTAACGCTCGAAGAGCCGCCGCTTGGCCGCCCAATCGAGGCGGTCGGCCAGGAGGGCGGGGTCCTCCTCGAGATCGGCGAGCACCCCTTCCCACTCGGTCAGCACCCGGTTCCACACCGGCTCGTCCAGCTCCTTCTCCACGTACTTCGTCAGCCATTCCAGGTAACGCCACTGCAGCTCGAGGGCCGTGGCGGACCCACCCCCGTCGAGATCGAGGGGTCGCCGGAAGGTGAGGTCGTGGCTCACGTTCCAACATGCCGACACCGGATCAGCAAGGTCGAGCGGGTCGGGCAGCGCCCCGTCTTCCAGGGCGGCGAGGATCAACGCCGTTGTGCCCAACTTGAGGAAGATCTGGACCTCGGAGAGGTTGGCGTCGCCGACGATCACATGGAGTCGGCGGTATTTGGTCGGGTCGCCGTGGGGTTCGTCGCGGGTGTTGACGATGGGGCGCTTGAGCGTGGTCTCGAGGCCCACCTCCTCTTCGAAGAAGTCAGCCCGCTGCGTTATCTGATAGTCGACCGCCGGCCGTCCGTTCTCGGAGCCCACTTTGCCGGCGCCGGTGAAAAGCTGGCGGGTGACCAGGAACGTCATGGCGTAGCGGATGACGTCGCCGAAAGGGGTCGCTCGCGAGAGGAGGTAGTTCTCGTGGGCGCCGTAGGAGTTTCCTTTGCCGTCGGAGTTGTTCTTGTACAAGGCGAGGCGGGTCCCTCCCAGGCGCTCGGTGGCGCCGACTGCGGCCCGGCGCATCACGCCCTCGCCTGCCTTGTCGTAGAGGGCCGCCTCCAGCGGGTCCCAGGACTCGGGCGCCGAGTACTCGGGATGGGCATGGTCGACGTAGAGGCGGGCCCCGTTGGCGAGCACGGCGTTCACCAGGGTGCCTTCCGGGTCGGAAATGCCGTAGCCCTCGTGGCCGAACCCGCGGGCATCACGCCCGGGCGTCTCCTCCTCGTAGGACCATTGCACCCGCACCCGGGGTCCGGGATAGGAGTTGACCACCATGGCCGAGCCCAACGCCGGGTTGAAGTCGGGGTCTGACCGAACGGCGATGCCGTATTCGGTCTCCGTGCCGATGACCTTGCGCAGAGCCATCAGGCCAGCCTTCTCACAGGTACTGCCCGGTGGACATCCGTTCGATCATCCGGCTCTCGGAGTCCCCTCCGACCAGCGTTCGCACGTAGACGATGCGTTCGCCCTTCTTGCCGGAGATCTTGGCCCAGTCGTCGGGGTTCGTGGTGTTGGGCAGGTCCTCGTGCTCCCGGAACTCCTGCTTGATGGCGGTGATGAGGTCGCTGGTCTTCACTCCCGGCGGGCCGCCTGCGATCTGGCGCTTGATGGCGTCCTTCTTGGCCCGGCGGACAATGTTCTCGATCATCGCCCCCGACGAGAAGTCCTTGAAGTAGAGGAGCTCCCTGTCGCCGTTGGCATAGGTGACCTCGAGGAAGCGGTTCTCGTCGGCCTCCGAATACATGGTCCCGACGGTGGTTTCGATCATCTTGTCCAGCAGCACCTGAGCGTCGCCACCCGACGCCGCCAGCTCCTCAGCGTCGAGGGGCAGGGTCGGGTCGAGGTAGATCCCGAAGATCTGTCGAGCCGCCACCGGGTCGGGGCGGTTGATCTTGATCTTCACGTCGAGACGACCCGGACGGAGGATGGCGGGATCGATCAGGTCCTCACGGTTGGAGGCGCCGATGACGATGACGTTCTTGAGCGCCTCCACCCCGTCGAGCTCGGACAGGAGCTGGGGGACGATGGTCGACTCGACGTCGGAGCTGATGCCTGAGCCGCGGGTCCGGAACAGCGAGTCCATCTCGTCGAAGAAGACGATCACGGGGACGCCCTCGTCGGACTTCTCTTTGGCCCGCTGGAAGATGAGGCGGATCTGGCGCTCGGTCTCTCCCACCCACTTGTTCAGCAGCTCGGGTCCCTTGACGTTCAAGAAGTAGCTGCGGGTGTCTGGGCTGCCGGTGCGCTCGGCCACCGCCTGGGCGAGGGAGTTGGCAACGGCCTTGGCGATCAGGGTCTTTCCGCACCCGGGAGGCCCGTAGAGCAGGACGCCCTTGGGCGGCACGAGGCCGTATTCGCCGAACAGGTCCTTGTGGACGTAGGGCAACTCCACGGCGTCGCGGATCTCCTCGATCTGGTCCGCCAGGCCGCCGACGTGCTCGTAGGTGACGTCGGGAACCTCTTCCAGGACGAGCTCTTCGACCTCGGGACGGGCGAGGCGTTCGAAAATCAGGTTCGACTTCGAATCCACCCGGACGAAGTCGCCGGCCCGGAAGAACTGGTCCTGCATCGAATCGGCCAGCTCCAGGACCTGCTCCTCGTCGGCGTGGGCGATGACGACGACGCGGCCGTCCTCGAGCTTCTCACGCACACGCACGACCTCGCCGGAACGCTCGTAGCCGCGCACGTCGACCACGTTGAAGCTCTCGTTGAGGAGGACTTCCTGGCCCACTGACAGCTGCTTGACCTCGATGTTGGGTTGGGCGGCCACCCTCAGCTTGCGGTTGCCGGTCATCACGTCGACCGTGCCGTCGGCGTTGACCTGGAGCACGGTGCCGAAGTTGTTGGGAGGAGTGGTCAGCTTCTCGACTTCGGCGCGGAGCACGCTGAGCTGCTCACGCGCCTCCTCGAGCACGGAGGCGAGCTTGTCGTTCTGAGAGCGGAGTCGTTCAACCGAGGCTTGGGCATCCTGCATGTCGCGCTCCAGCCGCGCCGGGACCCGCTCAGTCTCGCTCAGACGGTGTCTGAGATCGACGACCTCGGCGTCGAGGGCGGCAAGCTGGCGACGCAACTCTGGGGTTTCGTCGGCCTCGTTTGACCGGCTCATTGCGGCTCCTCCTGGCTGGGTGGCCTCTCGCGCAGTATAAGGACGGTTGCGACTTGTCCCAGGAACAATGATCGGCACCGAATCGGCGACCCTGTTGGGTCTCTCGGCCGGATGTTCGGCAGCAGGGACGGGCTACCCTGGGCC
>DATFFO010000045.1:0-24143 GCA_035250025.1 Acidimicrobiia bacterium | reverse complement strand
CCCCGCGGCTCTGCCGGGGGAGACTCCCGGTTCCTCAGAGCCGTGACAGGAGAGGGCTGGGGAGTGGTCGACGTCGCTGACATCGATGTGGTGGTCGCCGCCGCCCTGGATCGGTACCCGCGGCTGGATCCCGACCGGCTGGGGGTGATGGGAGGCTCGTACGGCGGGTTCCTCACCGCCTGGCTCATCGCCCATCAGCCCAGATGGAAGTCGGCGATCGTCGAGCGGGCATTGCTCTCCTGGCCGAGCTTCGGCGGCACGTCCGACATCGGCGGGTGGTTCGGCGAGCGATACCTGGGAGACGGCCGCCTCGAATGGGACAGGAGCCCGCTACGCGTCGCCCACCAGACACAGACTCCGACCTTGATCGTGCACTCCGAGAACGACTTCCGATGCCCGATCGAACAGGCGGAGCAGTACTTCAGTGTCCTGCGCCGGGCCGGGGTCCAGACCGAGTTCGTCCGTTTCCCCGACGAGGGCCACGAGCTGTCCCGAAGCGGCAAGCCGCGGCATCGTCAGGAACGGTTCGAGATCATCCTCGACTGGCTGGCCCGGACCCTCAGGTGATCGCCTGCCCCTACCTCCCACCTCCGCTTCGCTCCGGTGGCAGGGACCTTCCCCCACTTCGTGGGGGACAAAGCCCGAGAGTCCTGACTGGCTCCGGCATGCCAAACTGCACCCATGGAAAACGCCGCCAAGATCTGGATGGACGGTGAGCTCGTCGACTGGGACGACGCCACTCTTCCGTTCCTGACCCACGCCCTGCACTACGGCACCGCCGTGTTCGAAGGCATTCGCGCCTACGAGACTCCCGACGGCACCGCCATCTTCCGTCTCCGCGAGCACATCGAGCGGCTGGCTCGTTCGGCCGCCTCCTACCGCATCCCCTGGGACCGCGACGTAGGAGAGGTGATGGAGGCCTGCCGGCAGGTGCTGCGGGTCAACGACCTCGAGGCCGGCTACATCCGCCCGCTGGTCTTCTACGGACTCGGCGCCATCGGCCTCAACCCTGCCGCGGCCGAGGTGCGGACCGGGATCGCTGCCTGGCGCTGGGGGAAATACCTGGGCGAAGACGGCGTCCTCAACGGCATCCGGGTCCGCGTGTCCTCGTGGAGGCGGATCAGCGCCGAGAGCTTCGTGCCCACGGCCAAGGGGAGTGGCCAGTACCTCAACAGTGTGCTCGCCAAGCAGGAGGCCGTGGCGACCGGATATGACGAGGCCATCATGCTCAACTCCGGCGGGGCCGTGTCGGAAGGGTCGGGAGAGAACATCTTCCTGGTCCGGGACGGGCGGGTGTTCACGCCCCCGATCGCCTCCGGGATCCTCGATGGGATAACCCGGGCTTCGATCGTGGAACTGCTGGCCGCCGACGGCATCGAGGTGCATGAAGCCGGCCTCACCCGCGGTGACCTCTACGCCGCCGACGAGCTGTTCTTCACCGGGACCGCCGCCGAGGTGACGCCGGTGCGGGAAGTCGACGATCGGTCGGTGGGTACGGGCTCGCCGGGTCCCGTGACGCGGCGAGCGCAGGAGCTGTATGCCGATGCGGTGTCGGCCAAGCTCGATGCCTACCGTCACTGGCTCGACTTCATCTGATCGAGGAAGAGATGGCTCAACAACCGAACGTCGAGCTGCGACCCAGCGACCTGCCCATCGTGGCCCTTGACACATCTCCACCGATGATCGACAAGCCGGTGCGACCCGGGCAGATTCTCGCCCCCGACCAGAAGCCGGTCGGCCCGGGATTCGGCCACCCCGGCCCTGACACCGGTTATGCCCTCAGGATTCTGGCCGAGTCGAATCTCCCCGAAGACAGCCCGCGCCTGAGGCGGGTGCTGGCGGCGCTGATGGGGGCCAGGGCCTCCTTCTTCGGGCGCGCCCCCACTCCCGAGGATCTCGAGGTGGCACTCCTCCTCTCCGGGCTGGGCCGGAATCGGTCTGAAGATCTCGACGTCCGGCGGCAACGATGGCTGGAGTCGGCCACCCACGAGAAGAGCCCCGGGAGCCTGGCCGTGACCGAGGTCGGGGATCTCCTCTTTCATGACCCCGAGCACGCCGGCCTTCTCATGCGGCGGTGACACTGTTGCGCACTCGTCCAATTGGGCGGGTAAGCTCACCGGCATGATCCGCACCACCCCGTTCCACGACCGCGTGGAGTCTCTCAACCAGACCGGCCTGTGGAGCCACTGGGCCGGCCATCTCGTGGTCGACAAGTACCAGATGGCGGAGAAGTTCGAGTACTTCGCGGTCCGGAACGCGGCCGGTGTGTTCGACACCTCCCCTCTCTACAAGTACAGGATTGTGGGGGCTGATGCCGAGCGGTTCCTGTCCGGGGTCCTGGCTCGGGACATCCGCACCTGCCGGCCGGGGCGGGCGCAATACACCATCTGGTGCGACGACGACGGCTTTCTCATGGAGGACGGCGTCGTCATGCGTCTCTCCTCCGACGAGTTCATCCTCTCGGCGGCCCGGCCCAACCTGTCCTACCTGTCGAACCTGACAGGCCGGCTCGACGTCGAGGTGGCTGACATATCCGACGAGTACGGAGCCTTCGCCATCCAGGGCCCCCGCTCGCGCCAGATCCTCTCGCAGGTCGCCCCCGAGATCCAGGACCTGGGCTATTTCCACGTCACCCCGGTCAAGCTCGCCGATGCTTCCGTCATAGTCTCCCGGACCGGCTTCACCGGCGACCTCGGCTACGAGATCTGGGTCCCGGCCGACGACGCCCTCGCGGTTTGGGACGCGGTCATGGAGGCGGGCGCCGGCCATGGCATCGCCCCATTCGGTCAGATCGCTCTCAGCATGGCGCGCATCGAGGCCGGCCTGCTCTTGATCGACATCGACTTCCAGTCGTCGCGGTTTGCCTGGACCGAAGCCCAGAAATCGACCCCGGTCGAATTGGGATTGGGCTGGATGTTCAAGGATCTCGAGCGGCCCTTCATCGGGCGCGACGCCATACGCCGGGAACTGGACGAGGGCACCTCCCGCTACAAGTTCACCGGCCTGGTCGTCGACTGGGAGGACTGGGATGCCAAGCACGGAGCGGCCGGCCTGATTCCGCCCAAGGACCACACCCCGGTGGAGGAGGACATGATGATCTACGACGACGCCGGCGCCCGGGCGGGCTGGTCGTCGAGCTTCATGTACTCGCCCATGCTCCAGCGTCACATCGCCCTGGCCCGGGTCCGGCCCGACCTGGCGACCCCGGGCGGGAGTGTGAACCTGGAGGTAACGATCGACCACCAGTACCAGACCATCGCCGCTCACGTCACCCGCCTGCCCCTGTTCAACCCCGAACGCAAGACCGCCTGAGGTAGCCATGCCCAAGAACAACACGACCGACTACGACGCCATCATCATCGGCGGAGGCCACAACGGCCTCGTCAACGGCGCCTACCTGGCCAGGTCCGGTCTCAAGACGCTGATCCTGGAGCGGCGTCATCTGGTGGGAGGCGCCGCCATCACCGAGGAGCTCTACCCCGGGTTCTCGTTCACGACGTTCTCCTACGCGCTGAGCCTGCTGCGGCCCCAGATCATCCACGATCTCGAGTTGACCAAGCACGGCTTCATGCCTCTTCTCATGCCTACCAGCTTCGCCCCCGGCGAGGATGGCGATTACCTGCTGCTGGGCCAGGACCACGACGAGAACCTGCGCGAGATCGCCCGCCACTCGGCCCATGACGCCGATGCCTACGAGCAATACGAGCATGACGTGCTCCAGGTGTGCCAGGCGATCAAGCCCCTGCTGGATCAGATCCCGCCGGACCCCTTCTCAAAGGATCCCATGGAGCTGGCCCGGATGGCCGAGCTCGCCCAGCACATGCGGGGGCTGGAAAAG
This sequence comes from Acidimicrobiia bacterium, assembly GCA_035250025.1. Lineage (GTDB taxonomy): Bacteria > Actinomycetota > Acidimicrobiia > Spongiisociales > ZC4RG35 > DATFFO01. The sequence goes on along the minus strand of DATFFO010000045.1, from coordinate 20,305 downwards.
CGTGTCTTCCACAACGCCGTGCGGCTGCTGACCGGCTCGGCCGCCGACTTCCTGGACGACTACTTCGAGAACGAGCTGCTCAAGGGCTACCTGGCCTCGTCCAGCATCATCGGCACGAAGGTCGGACCGCGTTCCCAGGGCTCGGGCCTGGTCCTGCTCTATCACATCATGGGTGAGCACGACGGCGAGTTCGGGGCGTGGGCGTTCCACAAGGGCGGCAACGGCGGCTTCACCCAGGTGCTGGCCCGGGCGGCGCAGGCCTTCGGGGCCGAGATCCGACTGGAGTCACCGGTGGAGGCCGTGATCACTTCCAATGGCCGGGCCACCGGGGTGGCGCTCGAGGACGGGACGGAGATCTCGGCCAACGTGGTGGTGTCCGCCGTCGACCCGCGCCGGACCTTCCTGCAGCTCGTCGACCCCCGGGAGCTGCCCTCCGATCTGGTCGAGGACATCACCCGCTTCCGCTTCCAGGGCACGTCCTCGAAGGTCAACTTCGCCCTTGACGACACGCCCCGCTTCCCCGCTCTGGGCGACCGTAGCGACCAGTACCGCGGCTTCACCAACATCGGGCCATCGATGGACTACCTCGAACGCGCCTTCGACGAGGCCAAGTACGGGTGGTACTCGACCCGGCCTTACATCGACTGCGCCGTGCAGTCCACCATCGATCCCGACATGGCTCCCCCCGGCAAGCACGTCCTGTCGTGCTTCATCCAGTACACGCCGTACGAGTTGCGCGAGAGCGACTGGGACACCGAGCGCCAGAACATGGGCGACACGGTCCAGGCCACGCTGGAGTCGTTCTTCCCCGGCTTCGGTGACCTGGTCCTCCATCGTGAGGTGGTGACGCCGCTCGACATCGAGCGGGTGGTGGGATTGTCGGAGGGCAACATCTTCGCCGGCGAGTTCCTCGCCCCGCAGATGTTCTTCTTCCGGCCCGCCCCCGGCTGGAACCAGTACCGCACACCCATCGAGGGCTACTACCAGTGCGGCTCCGGCACCCACCCCGGCGGCTGCGTGATGGGTGCTCCCGGCAAGCTGGCCTCCGAGCAGATCCTGGGCGACCTCGCGAGCTGACCCTTCCAGCTTCGCCTGGAATTGGGCGCATATATGTGCATCGACCGGTATGCTTGGGCAGATGCGGACCACTCTCAATGTCGACGACAACCTGATGGGCCGAGTCCGCCGGGCCGCGGCCGCCCGGGGGCTTACTCTGACAGCGCTCGTCGAGGAGGCCTTGCGCGAGTTGCTCGACAGCTACGAGGCGACGCCTCCGACGGTGGCGTTCGACATGCCCGTCGTCGAGGGGCGGCGTCCGCCCGCAGCCGACCTGGCTGACCGCGACACGCTCTACGAATATCTCGAGGGTCGTCGTTGATTGCGGTCGACACCAACATCCTCATCTACGCCCACCGTGCCGAAACAGGACTCCACGCCGAGGCTCGTTCTGCTCTGGCGAGGCTCGTAGAAGGCCTCACTCCCTGGGGACTCCCGGTGTTCGTACTGGGCGAGTTCCTCCGAGTGGTGACTCATCCCGCCGTGCTCGATCCGCCGACGTCGCGTGAAGTCGCCCTGGCGGCGCTGCGGTCAATTGTGGCGACGCCGACGTGTCGAGTCCTGAACGCCCTGGAGGGATATTCCACGGTCCTCGAGTCGGTGGTGGCGGAGGCCAAGGTGGAGGGCAACGCCGTCCTCGATGCCCAGATCGTGGCCGTTTGCCAACAGCACGGGGTGGACGAGATCCTCACCGAGGATCGGGGACTCCGCCGCTTCCCGATGAGGATGGCGACGCTGGCCTGACGTCCCTGCGTGGCGACTTCGTCGATTTTACAGGCGTCCGTCCCGCCAGGCGATGGCGGCTTGGAGACTCTCGCTTTCGCGTATCCGGTCGAACTCGACCCGTTCGGGAGTACGGGAACCCTCGATGAGGGCGGCCAGGTCGACCGACTCGATGAGAGCCTGGCGCAGACCGGCGGTGGCCAGGGTGCGGTTGACCATCTGCTTGGTGAGGCGCACGGTCACCGGGTCGAAGGTGGCGATCCGGCCGGCGATCCGGTCGACTTCGGCGTCGAGCTCGGCTGCCGGCACCACCCGATTGACGAGGCCCAACCTGTGTGCTTCGACCCCGTCGATGCGATCGCCGGTCAGCATGAGTTCCTTGGCCTTGCGGGCGCCGACCAGCCAGGGGAGGAGATTGGCGACCGGAGCCGAGCCGAAGGTGACCTCGGGCAGCCCGAAGACGGCGTCGTCGGCGGCCACGACGACGTCGCACATCATCATCAGGTCGAGCCCGCCCGCCAGGCAATGGCCCTGAATCCTCCCGATGACCGGTTGAGGAAGGTCGAACACTTCCAGCAATCGCTCCAGGTCGCGCCGCAGCACCACCTGGAGCTCGGCGGGGTCGGTGGTGAGCTGTTCGGTGAGGTCGTAGCCGGCGCAGAACGAGCGGCCCGCCCCCGCCAGGACCACCGCGCGGGTGGCCGGGTCCGCGGCCCCTTCCTGGAGCGCGGCCGACAGTTCCTCCACCAGGGGCGCCGAGAGGGCGTTGAGTTTGTCGGGCCGGTTGAGTGTCAGTCGGCGTACGCCGCGCTCCACGCTGACGAGCACGAGGGCCTCGCTCATGCCGGCACCACGAGGGCATCGACGGCCACGGCCCCGATCTCGGACACGATCACCGGGTTGATGTCGAGACCGGCGATCAGGTCGCCGAGATCGGCGGCGACAACCGACAATCGGGCCACGGCCGACGCCAGGGCGATCAGATCCGCCGGTGGCCGCCCCCTCGCCCCGGCAAGGACGGGGGCGACGCTCAACCGCTCGATGAGCTCTCCGGCGACATCGGTGCCGAAGGGCGGCACGGCGAGGCTCCGATCGGCGAGCAGTTCCACGAGCGTCCCGCCGGCGGCGACCATCACGAGCGGCCCGAACTGGTCGTCGCGCACCAGGCCAAGAGCGATTTCGACGCCGCCGGTAGCCATCGCCTGGACTATGACCTCGGGTCCGAGCCGGCCGGACAGGTCTCCGTAGGCTGCCTCGACCGCGGCGAGGTCGGAGAGGTCGAGGCGGACGCCGGCGACGTCCGTCTTGTGGTCGGCGTGGGCGGTCTTCAGGGCGACCGGATAGCCAATGGCTTCGGCCGCCTTCACGACCCCAGTCAGGTTGTCGGCCGCCGCGAAGCGAATCACGGGGATACCGAAGTCGGCGACCAACGAGAGTGCCTCTGCCTCGGTCACCGGCTCTCCGGTCTCCAGCCGGCGGCGCCATCTGTCGACCACAGCGGCGTCGGGCCCGGCCGGCGGCAAGGAGTTTGCCCGAGGACGGGCGCGGTCGAGGAGATGTCCAAGCGCCACCAGGCCCGGGCGGGTGCCTTCGAGCACGGGAACACCCCGGGAGCGGAGGTGGTCGGCCTGCGCCGGGTCGATCCCGGAGCGGAGGTTGGTGAGGACGGCGAGGGGAACGTCGAGGTCGACGATGCGGTCGACGACGCCGAGGTAGCCCTCGGCCGGATGCTCCTCGGAGGTGAGGTCGACGCAGAAGGCGACTGCTCCCACTGCCGGGTCGGCTGCCAGCGTCCGGATCGACTCCTCGAAGATGCCCTCGGACCCGTGCCCCGTTCCCCAGGCATCCACCGGGTTCTCGGGTTCGAGCCCCGGCTCAAGGACGGCGGCCAGTTGGCGCTTGCTCTGCTCCGAGATCACGGCCAGAGGCACCCCCAGCTGGTGGGCGGTGTCGATGAGAAGCGTCCGCTCGCCCCCGGAATCGTGGACGGCGCCCAGCCCTCCCGGCCGGGCCCGCCGGCCGGCGGCGAAGATCTCCAGCGTGTCGGCCATCTCGTCCATCGAGTCGACCCGGTGGACCCGGTGGGCCCGGAAGAATGCGTCGTAGGCGGCGTCCTCGCCGGCCAGGGCCCCGGAGTGGGTGGCGGCCGCCGCCCTGGCATGGTCGGTCCTCCCCACCTTGAGGGCGACGACGGGAACGTCGATTGCGGCGGCGACGTCGAGCGCCCGCGCCATCTCGGCCGGTCGTCGGACGGTCTCGAGGAACAAGCCCACGACCCTGGTTGAAGGGAGGGACACGGCATGTTCCAGGTAGGCGTCCATGGTCGTGACGATCTCCTGGCCGGTGGAGATCACCAGGTTGAAGCGCATGCGGCGCTGGTTGTGGAGCATGGCCGAGAACAGTGAGCCGGAGTGGCTCAGAAAGGCGATACCTCCGGGCTCCAGGGTTGCGGGCTGGTAGAAGCCGGTCGCCCGGAGACTGTGCTCGACGTTGACGAATCCCATCCCATTGGGTCCGCAGACTGCGATTCCGGCCTCCTCGGCGAGCTGGGCGAGACGTTTGCGCAGCGGCGTGCCGTCGGTCGCCTCACCCTGGGCGGGGGAGAAGACCGTGATCGCCCCGACGCCGGTGGCGATGGCCAGGATGAATTGTTCCTCGAGCCGATGGTCTGCCACGGCGACTATTGCCAGGTCGACAGGCGTGTCGAGGTCGGCGAGCGAGGGGATGGTGGCGAGACCTTCGACCTCGGCGTGGGAGGGGTTGACCGGGATCACTCGTCCCCGGAAGCCCCCGCCCAGGAGCTCTGTCATAACTCGGTTGCCGACGCTGGGGTGCTTGGGGCTGGCGCCGACGACGGCCACGGAGTCCGCCCACAGCAGGGCTTCGAGAGGAGTGCGGTCCAGGGCAGGCGTGGGAGAGGAGGGATGGGTCAACAGCAGCGTTTCCTGAACCTGGATTCAGGATAGCGGGTACCCTGGCGCCGGTGAGTCCCCGTCCCAAGCTGACCGACCTCCGCCGCCAGCAGATACTCGAGGCGGCCGCCGCGGTGATCGCGGAGCGGGGACTGGCCGACGCCCGGATCGCCGACATCGCCGATCGCATCGGGGTCAGCCCCGCCCTCATCCTCTACTACTTCGAGTCGAAAGACGTCCTGCTCGGCGAGGCGCTCGCTCACAAGGATCGGCAGTTCTTCGAGTCCGTCACGGCGGCGATGGCGGAGGCGGAGTCGCCGGGCCGACGCCTGGCGACGCTGATCGAGGCGAGCTGCCCGACCCGCACCGCCGGCCTGGGCGTCGACGACGAGTACGTCCTGTGGATCGAGGTCTGGTCGCGATCGCGTCACGACACCACGCTCGCCAAGTCCCGCCGTGAGATGGATGGGCGTTGGCGGGGGGCCATCGCCGATGTCGTGAGGCACGGCCAGGATGTGGGGGAGTTCGGCGTCGCCGTCGACCCGGACGACTTTGCCCTCCGTCTGGCCGCCCTGATCGACGGTCTCGCCATCCAGGTGGTGCTGGGTGACGACCACGTCGGCCCCGACGATATGCGCCGCCTGTGCCTGGCGGCCGCCGCCACCGAACTGGGTGTTCCCCTCATCTCTGAATGAAGTTCAGGATTCGGGGCATCGCCGCTCTCGACGGTGTATGTTCGTTGCGCACGTGTTCAACAGGGAGCGATAGGAGGCACGGCCATGGTGTTCCACCCCCGCGAGAACTGGGATATTCGGCGAGGCCGCCGCGACTACACCCGGCGCGAATTCATCCAGAGGAGCGCCGCCCTCGGGGTCCTGCTTCCGGGGGTGTCATCGCTCCTCGCCGCCTGCGGAGGCGGCGAAGCGGAACTGGGCAAGCTCGTCGTCGGTACCCCCACCGCCCCTGTCACCCAACCCCTGCGCGGCGAGGCCGTCGCCTCGGGCCTTCCTGTCGAGGAGGGCCCGCTGCGGATCTACAACTGGGCGGACTACATCAATCCCGACGTCCTGCCTCGCTTCACCGAGGAGACGGGGATCGAGACCGAGGTCAGCATCTACTACAACGAGGAGGAGGCGATTCGCAAGCTCTCCTCCGGCGAGGTGAGCTTCGACGTCTGGTTCCCGGTGGCGTCGTCGGTGGCCAAGTCGGTGGCGGGCGGTCTCGTCCAGCCCATCAACCACGACTATCTCCCCAACCTGGCCAACGTGTGGTCGACGCTGCAGGACCCGTACTACGACGGCGGGGCCCAGTACACGGTGCCCTACGTCCTGTACACCACCGGGATCGGTTGGCGGGTGGACATGGTCGACTCGGCCGACGTCGAGGGTATCGACATGCCCTGGGACGTGTTCTGGAACTCCAAGTACAAAGACATCACCGGGCTCTACGACGACTACCGGGAGACGCTAAAGGTTTCCGCCATCCGCAACGGATCGACCGATCCCGACAACATCGACCAGTCCGAGCTCGACGCCGCCGCTGATTCTCTCATCGAACTGGTCGACCTGGTCAACATCCGCTACACGATCGATGGCGCCTACGTCGGCATTCCCGAGGGCCGCTACGGGCTCCACCATGCGTGGTCCGGCGACATGGTCAACGCCGCCTATTACTTCCCCGAGGACGGCGATCCCAGCGTGACCCGTTACCTGTGGCCGGCCAAGGCCGAGAATCCAGCCGTCGCCCAGATCGCCAATGACACCATGACGGTCCTGGCGGGCGCCGAGCACCCGGTGGCGGCCCACACGTTCATCAACTGGATGCTCGACAACGACAACGCTCTCGAGAACTTCGGGTGGATGGGCTATCAGCCGCCCATCTCAGCGATCGACCCGGCGACTCTGATCGCCGACGAGTGGGTGGCGCCCAACGTGGAGACGGCCATCATCACCCCCGAGGACTTCGAGAACCCCAACGCCAACGTCCCCATCCAGTTTCAACCCGACGTCGATGCTGCCTGGCTGGAGGCGTGGTCGAGAGTCCAGGGTACGGCCTAGGCAGTTGCCGGTCGGCAGTGGCTAGTTCCCTGCAGGCGCCCGACACTCTGGTCGTGGGGGAGAGACGCTGGACGTGGCCCATGCTGGCTGTACCCGGAGTGGTGTGGCTGGTCCTGCTGTTTCTCGTGCCGTTCTATGGGATCCTGTCGGTCGCCTTCGGGAACCGGCATCCGCTCTTCTTGACGCCCGAGCCCGAGTGGAACCCGCTGCGCTGGAACCCCGAGGCCTTCCAGGGAGTTCTCACCGACATCTTTGGCGGCCGTCTGGGAGTTATCGCCCTCCGCACCATCACCTACGTCGTGATCGCCTCGCTCCTGTGCGTGGCCATCGGCTACCCGGTGGCCTACTTCGTGTCGCGGCGGGCGGGCCGCTGGCGGGGAGTGCTCCTCCTCCTCATCCTGGGGCCGTTCTGGATCAACTACCTGATGCGGATGATGTCATGGGTCAACCTCCTCAGTCCCGATGGCCAGGTCAACCGCATCCTCGGCTGGTTCAGCGTCGCCCCCGTCGACTGGCTGGCGGGGCGGCCCTCCACGGTGGTCCTGGGCATGGTCTACGGCTATATCCCGTTCTTCGTCCTGCCTCTATACGCCGCACTCGACCGGATCGACACCAGCACCCTGGAGGCGTCGCGTGATCTGGGAGCCAGCCCGCTGGCCACTTTCTGGCGGGTGACTCTCCCCCTTTCGAAGCAAGGGATCATGGCGGGCCTCGTGATCATCATGCTCCCCATGTTCGGCGACTACTACACGCCGAACCTGCTGTCGGGGTCGCCCCGCACCCGGCTCTACGGCAACGAGATCGAGTCGTTCATCTCCCAGAGCACCAGCCAGGGCGGGAGAGGCGCTGCCCTGACTGTGATCCTGATGCTGTTCGTGGCGATCCTGATGGGCTACTACCTGGTGATGGTGTCGCGGGCCGCCCGGGAAGCCCGCCGATGACCGCAGTCGCCGGCCGCCGCCGGAGAGCGCTCAACCCATGGGGGACCCCGCGGATGCTGTGGGTGGTGACGATCCTCTACATCCTGTGGACGCTGATCCCGGTGGTACTGGCGGTCCAGTTCTCGTTCAACTCCGGGCGGTCCCGCTCCGTGTGGCAGGGCTTCTCGTTGCGCTGGTATCTCCACGACAGCGCCTCGGTGTGGAAGGACGACTCGCTACGCCTGGCGTTGATCCAATCGGTGCGCCTGGCGGTGCTGACCATGGTCGTGGCCACGCCGATCGGAGTAGCCCTCGCCATCGGTCTCGCTCGCTGGCGGGGTCGGGCCGCCCAGGCCTCGAACAGCCTCATGCTCTTTCCCCTCGTCACCCCCGAAATAGTGATGGGTGTCTCCCTTTTCTTCGTTTTCAGCGAGCTCTACGGCGTCCCCTTCGGCACCCTGGCCCAATTCCTCGGCCACGTCACCTTCACCATCTCCTTCGTAGTCATCATCGTGCGCGGTCGACTGTTCGCCATCGGCCGCCAATACGAGGAGGCGGCCATGGACCTGGGTGCCTCGCCCTGGCGGGCGCTATGGCGGGTGCTGCTACCCATGCTCAAACCGGCCATCTTTGCCAGCTTCGCCATCGCCTTCGCCCTGTCCATCGACGACTTCGTCATCAGCCAGTTCCTGTCGAGCGGGGCGGCCACGACGACCATCCCGGTGAGGCTCTACTCGGGGGCCCGGCTGGGACCACCGCCATCCCTCAATGCCCTGGCCACTCTCCTCCTGGTGCTGACCACGGTGGCGGTCGGGGGCGCCGGCCTGGTCATGCGCCGCTACAACCGCCGCGAGGGCAGCGGGGAGTCCGCCGCCGAGGCGCTCTCCCGCCTGGAGATCTGACCGCCGAATCCGACCGGCGTGCATCGCACGGGACCTGGTCCAGTGCGTTGCACGTTGGTTGTTAGAACATCTCGGAGCGGAGTTCCGGGGGGATCAGGTCGGCGTTGGTCCAGCTCGCCCACAGGTCGCCGGCGACGGTCTCCCAGTCCTGCTCGAAACCGAAACGCTGGAACCAGGCCCCTACACGCTGGACGTCGCGGGCGAGGAACTCCTCGGCGTGCTGGTTCTTTTTCGGGTCGACCGCCTGGGGGAAGTCGATGACCGTCACCCGACCCTCCCAGACGAGCACATTGAAGGGAGAGAGGTCGCCGTGCACGACGTCGTTGAAGAGCATGGTGCCGACGGCGGACAGGAGTTGGTCCCACAGCGGTTCCAATTCCGACTCGTCGGCACGGTACTCCTGGAGTCGAGGGGCGGCTTGGTCGACATCGCCGATGTAGGTCATGAGGATCGCCTCGTCTGTCGCGGCCACCGGCCGGGGCGCCGGCACCGGGGTCGACTCGAGCTTTCGCAGGGTCTCCCGCTCGCGAGCGACCCAGAGGCCGCCCTGGACCTGACGGCCGAACTTCGTCTTCTGCTCCAGCGCCACCCGGACGCGGCGCTCCTTGATGAACTCGCCCTGCCGGTAGAGGGACTCGTCACGGAAGTCCCGGCGATCCAGCGGGTGAAAGATCTTGAGGGCAAGCAGGTCGTGGTCCGTGGTGCGCCGGTTGGCGCGGCACAGTTCGACACTGGCCTCCTTGCCGTGGCGAAGGGGTCGGATGACCCCTTCGATGAGCCCTTCGTCGATGAAGTGCTCGATGATGTCATCACGCAACGCGTGCTCCTCAGGTCGTAGACGAGAACGGGATCGCGTCTCATCCGACCCGACGCAAGTCGCCGGCGGAGAGCGGTCAGGCGAGGTCGGAGGGACGCAGCGAAACGGCGGGTGTGGATGTCTCGGTCATCGGCGGTCCCTCCTTCCATCAAGTGGCGAGGCCCCAGAGTACGAGGAAGTGATCAGCGTTGCGGGAGAATAAGCGGCCGCCCGGGTCTTGCGAGCCAAGCCGCTCAGGCCGGGACTTCGGCTGCCGGGTCCGGCGAGAGCAGGCGTAGCGCTTCGGGCGGCATGTGAGCCCCGACCTGGTCCCCCACTTCGAAGCCCAAGGCGCCGCCGTGATTGGGGATGACCGCCTGGATGACCTCCCCGCCCAGATCGACCAGCACCTGGACCTGCGGACCGGCGTAGACCAACCGCTCGACTCTCCCCACCACGACGTTGGTGGCGGCATCGTCGACCGTGCACAGCCGAATCCGCTCCGGGCGGATGGCCACCGCCGCCCGGCCGAGCTCGATGGTGTGACCGTCGGCAGCGGTCAGCATCCGGTCGCCGAGGCGAATCTGGGCCTGTCCGGCTTCTCTACCTTCGACCACGACCTCCATGAGGTTGGACACGCCCAGGAAGTCGGCGACGTAGACCGAGGCGGGGCGTTCGTAGACCTCGGCCGGAGGCCCGATCTGCTCGACCCGGCCAGAGCGCATGACCGCCAGGTGGTCGGACATGGTGAGCGCCTCCTCCTGGTCGTGGGTCACATAGATGAAAGTGATCCCGACCTGCTCCTGGAGCGCCTTGAGCTCGATCTGGAGGGCCTTGCGGAGCTTGGCGTCGAGTGCTCCGAGCGGCTCGTCCAGCAACAGGACTCGCGGCTCGAGAACCAGGGCCCGGGCCAGGGCGATCCGCTGCTGTTGGCCCCCGGAGAGCTGGGTCGGTCGGCGTCTGCGGTAGTCGGCCATCTGAACCAGGTCGAGGGCGGTCTCGACCTTGCGGGCGACCTCGGTCTTCGACACGTCCTGGTAGCGGAGGCCGAAGGCGACGTTCTCTATGACCGACAGGTGGGGGAAAAGGGCGTAGTTCTGGAAGACGGTGTTGACCGGGCGGAGGTGAGGCGGGGTCTGGGCCATGTCCACGCCGTCGATCTCGATGACCCCCGATGTGGGACGCTCGAAGCCGGCGATCATGCGCAGCGTGGTGGTCTTGCCGCACCCCGACGGGCCCAGCAGCGAGAAGAATTCTCCCGGGGGCACCTCCACGTCGATGGCATCGACTGCAACCACGTCGTCGAACGACTTGCACAACCCGATCAAACGGAGATGCCCGCCGGCCATGGCGGGAGCCTATCTCCCGGCCGTCAACTGCGGAGTTCCCGGGCGAATGCCTCGAACGTCTCCACGAAGAGGTCGGCGTCGGCCGCGGTGTGCTGCACGGAAACCATCCACTGCTCGCCTTTCGCCCAGGGAGGGAGGAAGACGCCGCGGTTGAATTGATATAGCCAGGCGGCGTAGTGGTGGCGGTCGCCCTGGCCGAGGAACTCCCGGTAATGACGAACCCGGGTCGGGGAGAAGGTCACGGCGCCCTTGGCCCCGATCGCCACCGAATAGGCGGGCAACTCGTAGCGCCCGATCGTCTCCGACGTGCCGGCAACGATGCGCTCGCGCAAGCTGTCGACGTGGTCGTAGGCCGCAGGCGTGAGGATCTCCAACAATGTCGTGCGGGCAGCTGCCATCGAGAGGGGATTGCCGTTGAACGTCCCCACCTGCTCGTAGTGACCGGAGACGACGACCTCCATGACGTCGGCGGTGCCGCCCACGGCCCCTGTCGGAAGTCCCCCGCCCAACGATTTGGCGAGGGCGATGACGTCGGGAGCGACGCCGAAGCGGGCGGTGGCGCCGCCGGGTCCCACGGTGAGACCGGTCTTCACCTCGTCGAAGGCGAGGAGGGCGCCGTGGTGGCGGGTGATGCGGCGGATCCCTTCGAGATAACCCGGCTCGGGGAGGATGATCCCGGCGTTCATCATGATCGGCTCCACGATCATCCCGGCGATGCGCTCGCCGTGGGCGGCGAACACCGCCTCGACCTGGTCGAGGTCGTTCCAGGGGACGACAAGCGTGAGTTCGAGGACCTCTTCGGGGATACCGGTCCCGGCCAGCACGCCGCGGGGGTAGACCGCCGACTCGAGTTCCTCGCGCTCGTTCCACACCGAGACCTGGACCGAGTCATGGTGGCCGTGGTAGGCGCCCTCGATCTTGACGATGAGCGGGCGATCGGTGACGGCGCGCATGATGTGGATTGCGTCCATCGTCGCCTCTGTCCCGGAGTTGCAGAACCGCCACAGCGGGAGCCCGAACCGGCGCACGAGCTCCTCTGCCACGATCACGGCGTCTTCGGTGGGCTGGGCGAAGTGGGTACCGGCGGCAACCCTCTCGGTGACCGTCTTGACGATGGCGGGGTGGGCGTGACCGACCAGCATCGCCCCGTATCCGTTGTGGAAGTCGGAGTAGCGGTTGCCGTCGATGTCGTAGAGGTGAGGCCCGACGGCGCGGTCCGCCCAGATGGGAAGGGGACGGGATACCTGCCAGCTGGACGTGACACCGCCCGCCAGCACGCGGCTGGCCCGATTATGGGCGGCCTGGGCGCTGGGCATCCGCTCCCGGAACCGCTCCTCCTCTCTGGGGATGATGACGTCGAGCTTGCGCTGCGCCTGCTCGGTCCCGACGGTGGCAATCATGAGAAAACTCTCCTCGTCCAATCCTGAACCGCCATTCAGTCTATAGTGTGATCCACTCTGACGTCGGCCAGGAGAGAGAAATGAGAGACCGGGCGCCCATCGATTCCCAGGGAGTGGAAGCGGCGCTGGCTCCGTTCGGCGAGAGCGTCACGCTGCCCGGCGACGCCTACACCAGCGACGGAGTCCTCGCTTTCGAGGTCGATCGATTCTTCACGCGGGGTTGGGTCTGCGCGGGCCGCGTGGACGGCCTGGTGGCCCCCAACCAGGCCCGGGCGATCCAGTTGGGCAACGAGCCCATCCTCCTCATGCGCGATGGCGACGGGGCGCTGCGCGCCTTCTACAACACGTGTCGTCATCGGGCCCATGAGCTGCTGCCCATCGGCGATGCCGTCGACATGCGCGTCCTCAAATGTCCCTATCACGCCTGGACGTATTCGCTGGAGGGTGACCTGAAGGGGGCGCCTTCGCTCACCCGGTCGCCCGACTTCGACAAGGCCGATTACCCCCTGATCGAAGTCGCCACCGGGGTGTGGGGCGGCTTCCTGTTCATCGACCCCTCGGGGATGGCCGGGCCGCTCGCTGATCATCTCGGCAACCTCGACGAGGTGCTGGGGCCGTGGCAGATCGAGACTCTGCGCCCCGCCGAGCGGCACGACTACGAGATCGCCGCCAACTGGAAGCTGGTCGTGGAGAACTACCACGAGTGCTACCACTGCTCGTCGATCCATCCCGCCCTGTGCAAGGTGTCGCCGCCCGACAGCGGAGTCGACGTCTTCCCCACCGGGCTGTGGTGTGGCGGCGACATGGACCTGATGGACCACGCCGTCACCATGTCCTTCGACGGCGCCTCCCACGGGACGATGATCCCGGCGCTGGACGATGGCAGGCTGCGCAAGGTCATGTACATCGGGGTCATGCCGAATCTGCTCATCTCGGCCCATCCCGACTACGTGATGACCCACCGCCTCACCCCGCTCGCCCCCAATCGCAGCTACATCGAGTGTGAGTGGCTCTTCCCGCCAGAAGCCTTCGAGAAGGAGGGTTTCGACCCCGCCTACGCCGTCGACTTCTGGGACGTCACCAACCGCGAGGACTGGGCCGCCTGCGAGGCGGTGCAGCGGGGGATCGTGTCCCGTGGCTATCGACAGGGCCCGCTGAGCCCGTGGGAGTCGACGCTGCACCAGTTCTACCAGATGGTGGGCAACGCCTACCTGGGTCACCCGATCACCGCCCCCAAAGTCCCCGTCTCCTCCCGGGACTAAACCCCGTTTTGGCTCACATATCGCGCCATCACGCGCGCGATATGTGAGCCAAAACGGTCTTGGCCAGGCTGGCCAGGGCGTCGGTGAGTTCGGGGGGTTCCTCCACCCGCCACTTACAGTCGAGGCTGGCCAGGTAGCGGGCGATCCAGTCGAGGTCGTCGGCCCCGAGACGCAGGGTGGTGCGGGTCTTGCCGGCGGGTTGCAGCACGCCGACCGTACGGGGGATCAACCTCATGGCGTGCTCGTGCGGAACGAACAGGGTGACGCGGGCCTGGAACCGGTAGGCGGATACCGCCATCCCCTCGCTGACGAAGGCGACCGGGTCCGGCGGCGCGGGACGGGGCTCGAAGCGCATCCCGGTGTCGACCACGTCGCTCATCCTGTCCACCCGGAAGCTGCGCCAGTCGTCGCGCTGGCGGTCGAACCCGACCAGGTACCAGCGCCGGCTGAGATGGACGAGGTGGTAGGGCTCCACGTTGCGCTCGGTCACGGCCCCGTTGGCGGCGGTATAGGTGAACCTGAGCCGTTCCGGGCGCTGGGAGGCGCGCGCCACTGTCACCAATGCGGCCGGGTCGACCGGGGTCGCCTCCCTCCCGGTGTCGACAACGGTGGCGGCGTGCAGGTCTCCGACGCGGGCCCGCAGGCGGTTGGGGAGAACGGCCTCGATCTTGGCCAGGGCGGCCAGGGCGGCGTCTTCGAAGCCGATCATCCCGCCGGCGGCCGCCGCCCGCAGGCCGACGGCGACGGCCACCGCCTCGTCGTCGTCGAGAAGGAGAGGAGGGATGGCCCCGCCCGGGACCAGCTCGTATCCGCCGTGAGGGCCTGAGATCGCCTCGACCGGATAGCCCAACGACCGCAGGCGGGCGATGTCACGGCGGAGTGTGCGGTCGGTTACCTCCAACCGGGAGGCCAGCTCTGGCCCCGTCCACGTCGGCCGGGCTTGCATGAGCGAGAGCAGCTTGAGGAGGCGGGCCGAAGTGTCCATTTCCCTCGACATTCTGGCAGGTTGCGGACTGATTCTGTCCGCATTCCTCGGTACCTTGTCGTCTCGGAGAAGAAAGGGAAGGCTCCATGTATCTGCCAAGTGATCTGACACTTTCCAGGGCGATCCAGAACGACCTGTTGGGAACGGTCAAGGTGCCTACGAGCGCCCTGGTCGTTTCCGGCTCCCGGCCGGTGTCGAGGGCACCCCGCACCATCTGCCCCGCCTGCCTGCAGACGATCCAGGTCGCCTGAGTGGTCAGCCGGGGAGAGCGGGGTGGTTCGACACCTCCGGCTCCCAGGCGGGCGGCCCTACCTCGGTGACATGGGGCCTGTCCGCAGCCGTGACCCAGAACCCCACCAGCGCCGCCGGTAGGTCGGGATGGGGGTTGAAGGCTCTGTGAACCAGCCCGATCGGCTCGGTGTAGACGTCTCCGGCCGAGTAGTGCTCCGACCGGCCCTCGTACTGGAGGGTGACGATTCCCTGGACGATCACGAAGTAGACGATCCCGTTGTGGATGTGCCACGACGCCGTCTGCTGAGGGTTCAGCTCCGAGAGCTGGACGTTGATCCGGGCCTCGGCGTCGCGGGGCAGGCGCTTCTCGATCTCGTCATAGAGGACCTGGCGCACATGGGACCCGCCCTCGGGTACCAGCCCGGTCAAGCTGAGATGGAGGGAGCCGGCCATCAGGCATTCTCGCGCGAGAAAGGGGGCTTTACCCCGCCAGGGTCTCCACGCCTCGCTTGCGGAGTTGGTCGGCGATGATGACCCGCTGGATCTCCGACGTGCCCTCCCAGATGCGGTCGACGCGAAGTTCTCGGAAGAAGCGCTCGGCCACGTTCTCACGCATGTAACCCCGGCCGCCGAAGATCTGGACTGCCCGGTCGGCCACCCGGTTGGCCATCTCGGAGGCGTACAGCTTGGCCATGGAGCAATGGGCGTGGGCTACCTTGGGGTCGACGCCGGCGTCGAGCTCGCGGGCGGTCTCGTAGGTCATGAGGCGGGCGGCCCACAGTTCGGTCAGCGAGTCGGCCAGCATCGCCGAAATCGCCTGGTACTCGATGATGGGCGACCCGCTCGCCTGGCGCTCGGCAGCGAAACGAGTGGCCTCGTCGATCAGCCGTTCGGCGGCGCCGCAGCAGCGAGCGGCGATCATGAGCCGCTCGTAGCGGAACCAGGCGTGGGCGAAGGTCATGCCGTCGCCCTCGGCGCCGACGAGGTTGGCGGCGGGCACCCTGACGTCCTGGAGCCCCATCTCCCAATGGTGGTGGGCGTAGGTGTGGGTGTACGCCGGCACCCGCAGGCAGACCAGGCCGGGAGTGTCCATGTCGACGATGAACATGGCATGCTCTCCGGAGTGCTCGAGCTTGGCCTGGACGAAGGCGATCTGGGCGAGGTTGGCGGAGGTGACGTGCCACTTCTCCCCGTCTATGACGTACTCATCACCTTCGCGGCGCGCCACGGTGCGAATCCCGTCCACATCGGAGCCGGCGTGCTCCTCGGTGATGGCGTAGCACTCGTGGATGTCGCCGGCGATGAGGGGAGCGACGTAGCGCTCCATCTGGTAGTCCGTCGCCACCTCCGGCAGCCAGCCCGCCGGGGTCGACACCACCCATCCCAACGCATTGGTGGCCCGTCCCGTCTGCTCCTGGATCAGCGTCTGCTGGAGCATGCTGTAGCCCGGCCCCCCGAGGGTGACCGGCTGGTTGATGGCGAGGAAGCCGAGCTCTCCGGCCCGCTTGAGATGGCGGGCTGCGATGTCGGCCGGCACCTCGCCATCGTTCATCTCGGCATGGAGCTCCCAGGGGATGAGCTCGTCGTCGACGAAGGCGCGGACCCGGGCCTGGATCTCCCGGTCCTCGGGGCTCAATGGATTCGGCACGACTCTCCTCTCTCCCGTTCTCGCCCGACATTCCCCGCCCTTTGCCGGGAATGTCGCGCCAAGAGGGGTCTAAGTCAGTTTGATGTAGAGCTGCTTTTCCTCGAGATAGGACTCGATTCCCCAGGGTCCGAGCTCGCGACCGGTGCCCGACTCCTTGTAGCCGCCCCACATCGCCTCGGTCGGGGCGGGCTGGCTGTCGTTCACCCAGACGACCCCGGCCCGTAGCCGCTTCCCGAGCCGCAACGCCCGGCCGATGTCGTTCGTCCACACTGCGGCCGCCAGCCCGTAGCGGGTGTCGTTGGCCAGCCGTACCGCCTCGTCCTCGTCGGCGAACGGCGTTACCGCCATGACCGGGCCGAAGATCTCCTCGCGGGAGATCTTCATGTCGGCGTCGACGTCGGCGAAGATCGTGGGCGGGACGAAGTAGCCCCCAGCCAGGGCGGGGTCGTCCGGGACCTGGCCCCGATAGGCCACCCTGGCCGCCTCCTCGCCCGCGGCGATGTAGCCGTTCACGGTGTCACGGTGCTCGGCGGTGATCAGCGGTCCCATCGTGGTGTCGGGATCCAACCCGCGCCCGAGCCGGACCTCGGCGGCCTCGGCGGCGAGAGCCTCCAGCGCCCGGTCGTAGACGGTCCTGTCGACAAGGACCCGGCTCCCCGCCGAGCAGATCTCGCCCTGATTGGCAAAGATCCCCATCGCCGTCCCGATCATGGCCGCCTCGAAGTCGGCGTCGGCGAACACCAGATTGGGCGACTTTCCGCCCAGCTCCAGGGTCACTCTCTTCAGGGTGTCGGCCGCGTTGCGGGTGATGACCTTGCCGACCTCGACCGAGCCGGTGAAGGACACCTTGTCGACAGCCGGATGCTCGACCAGGGCGGCGCCGGCGTCGCCGAAACCGGTGAGGACGTTGAAGGCCCCGGCCGGGAGGCCCGCCTGCTCGAGCGCGACAGCCAATTCCAGCGCTGTGAGCGGGGTCTGCTCGGCCGGTTTGAGGATGGCGGTGCAACCGGCGGCGAGGGCGGGAGCGACCTTCTGGCTGGCCATCAGAATGGGGTAGTTCCAGGGCGTGATGAGCGCCGCCACGCCGAGCGGTTCCTTGAGGACGATGCTGAGGGCATCGGGCCCCACCGGAGGCACCGAACCCATCACCTTGGTCGTCCAGCCTGCGTAGTACTCGAACATGTAGGCGGCCTCGTCCACATCCCAGAGAGCATCCTCGAGCGGCTTGCCGTTATCGCTGACTTCCATCTCGGCCAGTCGCTGCCTATTGGACCGGATCCACTCGGCCGCCCGCGCCAGGACGCTCGCCCGCTCCCGGGGATCGGAGTCCAACCCCCATGGTCCCTCGTCGAAGGCACGCCGGGCCGCCATCACGGCGCGACCGGCGTCGGCTTTCGCCGCCTTGGCCACATGGGCGACGACCTCGCCCGTCGCCGGGTCCAGGGTCTCGAACGTCTCGCCCGAGGCGGCGTCAACCCACTTCCCACCAATGAACAACTGCCGCTGACCAGAGGGATCTGTCATGCCTGGGAGCCTAACCAGCCCATTGGACGCGTGCGCGATAAAGCGGGCCGGGTTACCCTTGCCTGCCCTATGGCGCGATTGACTTCAGAGGAGCGGCGCGACGCCATCGTCGACTCGGCGTTGACCGTAGCGAGACGCAAGGGACTCGCTACTACCACTGTGCGTGACGTCGCGGCCGAGATGGGGACTTCCAGCGGTTTGGTGCATCACTACTTCGACTCGATGGACGACGTCCTCGCCGAGGCATTCGCCCGGGCGGCCCGCATCGATCTGCAACATGTGACGACCGCGGTTGAGTCGGCGAACGCGCCTGCGGAGGCGATGAAGGCGTTCTTCGACTCCTACGCCCCCGCCGACAGCGACTGGACGTTCCAGCTCTGGCTGGACGCCTGGAGCGAGGCGGCCAGGCGTCCGGCGCTACGCGAAACTTCGGTGAAGCTGAACGTGGCGTGGCAGGAGCTGGTAGCCGGCATCATCTCCGAAGGAGTCGAGGCTCACGTCTTCATCTGCCCCGATCCCGGGGCGGCCGCCTGGCGCATCATCTCCCTCCTCGACGGGCTCGTGTTGCAGGTGGTCGCCCATCGCACAACGCTGGATAGGGCCACGATGCTGCGGTGGGCGCGTGAACGGACCGAGGTCGAGCTGAGTCTCGACCCGGGTTCGCTGGGCTAGTGGTGCGTCGCCCAAATGATGACGGCGTCTCTCCGGCCTTCGACGCCCCTGGCGTCGTCGAAGTGCTCGCCGCATCTCCCCGGATGCGACTGCGCCCCTTCTCCTTGCCAGCGACGCCGCTGACTCGGAGACACGCGCTCCCTAATTGAGCGACACACCACCAGCTACCAGTACTTCTCGGTGTGGACGTTGCCGACGTAGCCGTGGCGGTCGACGTCGAATCCGCGCCCGGTGAGCAACTCGCAGGCGCCTTCCGGCTCCGGGAAGACCGGACGGTCGCCGTCCCATTGGGGCAGGCCGATCATGGCGGGGTTGCCGCAGAGATAGACATGGGTTCGGTTCGGGTCGAGCTCGACGCCGAACCGCTCGGCGAGGAGGTCGCGCCTGATCAGATCCTGGACGTAGAGCTTCTCCACCTCCGGGTCGCGGGTGACGAGAGGGAGGTAGTGGTAGTTGGGGAAGCGGTCTTCCAGCCGGCGTTGCGTCTCGAGATAGGCGAGGTCGGCCGCGTATCGCACCGAGACGACCGACACGATCGGTCCGGCATGGCCCTTGCGCAGCAACTCGGCGACCATGGCGTTGTGGGGTGCCTCTCCAGTTCCCGTGGAGAGGAATACGACAGTCGTCCCCGGATCGGTGATTGCGGCGAGGGTGTAGCGCCCGACCACGCGTGGGCCTACGTAGATGCGGTCGCCGGGCCGCTTGAGCGCCAGCCTCGGTGTGAACGCCGGAACCCTGTCCGGCGTGGCGGGGACGAGGACGATGTAGAACTCGAGGGTGTCGCTGCGGGCGGGGTCGGCGAGGTAGCCACTTTCGTCGAATATGGGGCTCGAGATCGAATACGACCGGCGAGCCAGGTTCTCCCACTTCCGCTCTAGGCCGGGATCCCGGGCCCCGTCCGAACGGGGCTCCCAATAGCCCAGTCCCAGCGAGGCGTACTGCCTGGCCTCGTGGGACACGTCGCCCCGATCGGGTCGGACGCGGATCAGCCACAGGTCGGAGTGAGTGCGTTCGAAGTAGGTGATCGTCGAGTTGTAGTGGCGGGTTCGGAGCTCCTCCGCTTGGGTCGGCGAGGAGACCGGGTCGATGCGTTCGGGCAGGTCGGGGAAGTGGGCCTGACGGATGATCTCCCAGGCGCGGCCCGCCGGGATGCCGCCGTCGCCCACGCCCCAAACCGGGCCTTTCTGGTCCTCGGTGGTGGGGGTGGTTCCGTCGTCGACGACCAGGACGTGGTCGAAAACGAGGTCGGGCGTCCCGGTCGAGTCGAAGCTGACCATCGCCTCGCCGCCGACGTCTTCGATGGAAACGGGCCGCGACTGCCAGAGAACCGTGAGACGGCGCTCCGCTTCCCGGCGGAGGAGGTCGCCCCGGGTGATCGCAGAGAGACGGGTGGTGTCGGCGCCGCCGCGCGCCAGGACCACCCCGTTGCGCTCTCGGGCGAGGCGGTCGGCGAGCTCAGCGGCCCTTTCCGATCCCCCGACGACGAGCACGTCGGAGTCCCATAGTTCGGCGGGAAGCTCGCCGAGGTGGACCCGGCCGGCCAGCGATTCCGGGACGACGAATGGCGGGTCGACGCCAGGAGCCTCGTGCCCGACCACCGCGACGGCGCGGGCCTGGATGGCCGTGTCGCCGTCGGTAACGGCAGGGCCGCCTTCGGCATCGGGATCGACCTCGACCTGGTTGCCCGACAGCTGGACGATGTCCTCGAGACCCGCCTGGCGGGCTTCGGTCTCGAGCGAGGCGGCCACCGGCCCCTCGCCCACGATGATCAGTCCTGCCGAGTTCATGGTCGCGATTGTGCCAGTCCGGTCGACACCGCGACGCAACCCCTCACTAGCGTTCCCGGCTCCCATCGAAAGTGAAATGCC
>DATFFO010000044.1:0-5226 GCA_035250025.1 Acidimicrobiia bacterium | reverse complement strand
TGGTATCCGGCGTGGCGCTCGATGATGCGATCCAGCTTGTAGTAGCCCACCTCATGCAGCTCGGGCATCGGCAAACCGCGGTGTCCGCGCAGGGCCGTGATCTCGTCGACGTGATGGGGGCCGGTGCACATGAAGGCGTCGTAGTGGTCGAAGGCCCCGGTGCGGTAGGCGGTGTGGGCGCTGTTGAGCGAATGAAAGACGTACATCGACTTCGTGGACTTGGGGGCGGGGACGTGGAAGCGCCCCAGATCGGGCATGGTGATCGCAAGGACCTTCGAGTCGAGCCGCTCCATCAGCCGAGGCAGCTGCTGGTCCACGAAGAAGGCCTCGAACGTGTCCCGGCGCTCCTCGAGACGGGGGTCGTCGGGCGCCGACGTGACGTAGGCCACCTTGTGCCCGGCCGCCTCCAGAGCCTGGAGGTAACCCTCAAACTGGACGTGGGTGAAGGTGTCCTCGGCGTAGAAGACGATGGGTCGCTCGGAGGGGCGCATCGCCAGCAATCGCCCCAGATCCTTCGACTCCCGCAAGGTCGCCCGCATGCCTTTCAGCACGGACGGTCGCCCGAGGGTGTCATTTCACGCTCATCAGGATCCGGCGCAGAGACTCGTCGGTGACCCGGCGGGGGTTGTTGGCCATCCTCTCGGCGTTGACGAACCCGGCCCAGGCTTCCTTGGAAGCGTCGGAGGCGAGCGTCTCGGGAACCCGCAGTCCCAGGTCGCGAGCGAACTGATCGACCAAGACCCGTCCGGCGGCGGCGTCGCTCACCTCTAACACGTCACAGATCGTTTCCACGGCACCGCCCACCGCCTCGGCCCCTCTCGGGTCGACCACGTCGTCGTCGGTTACGCCCGCGTTGTACTCGAGGAAGGCCCCCAGCGTGAGCGAAACGGCATGCCCGTGGGCAAGGCCGTGACGGGAGGTGAGGTGGTAGGCGAGGGCGTGGGGGGCGGTGGAACGGGTGATGTCGATGGCCGCCCCGGCCTGGGTGGATCCGAGGGCCATCTGGCGGCGGACGTCGGGCTCGGGCCGGGTGACGGCGCGGGCCAGGTGGTCCCAGACCAGGCCCAGTGCCTCCTCGGACAGCGCCCGCGATTCCGGGGTCGAGTTGATGCTCCACAGGGACTCCATGGCATGGGCGAAGGCATCGAACCCCGAAGAGGCCGTCAACTGTGACGACATGCTATGGGTCAGAGTCGGGTCGACCAGAGCCGCTACCGGCCGGATCGACTCGGCGGCCACCGAGTGCTTCGTGCCGCCCGCGTAGACGACCGCGAAGTGGGTCCGCTCCGCCCCCGAGCCGGCAGTCGTCGGGACCGCCACCAATTCGATTGCCGGGAGGTGGCGGGTGTCCTCATCGAGGAGAGCGGCGGGCGCCCAGCCGGAGCCCAGGGCGAGGGCCATCAGCTTGGCGGTGTCGATGACTGTCCCTCCCCCGACTGCCACGATCAATCCCGGATTCCGGCCCCGATAGGTGCTGACTGCTTCCTCGACCTCCTCGATCGTCGGATCTCGGGAGGCGACGCGGAAGTGGCGGACGCGGTGCATCGCCAGGAGCGGGCCGATGACCTCGGCCGCTCCCGACCCGGCGTAGGAGTGGTGGCCGGTAACGAGGAGCACGACCTCCCCGGCCGACGGGAGCCAGCGGTGGAGGTCGGAGACGGCCCCGATGCCAAAGGACAGTCGACTCCTGGCCATGTCAGGCGCCATCCAGCGCAGCCATCAGGCGGACCTTTCGCTCGTTCAGGGCCTCGGGACGGATCAGCGAGTCCGGGGCACCGGGCGTAACCTTCACCTCGACGAACCGCGGCCCCGCTCGGTCACTCGTCACAGCGGTCTGAACCTCCTCGGCGGTGCGGCAGGCGACCACCGTCGGGTACCCGAGCGCGGCTGCGACTCCAGCCAGGTCGGCGGCGTCGACGGCGGTCGGCTGGCCCCCGACGGACTCGTGGACCCGGTTGTTGACCAGGACATGGGTCAGGTTGGAAGGCGCCGCCCGGCCGACGGCGGCCACCGCCCCCATGTGCATGGCGAAGGAGCCGTCGCCGTCGACGCAACAAACGGTCGCGTCCGGGGCGCTCAGGGCGACGCCGAGGGCGATGGAGATGGCGTGGCCCATCGAGCCCACGACCAGCACGTCGCGGTCGTCGGGCTCCCCGCGATCGACCCGGAGTTGGGCCAGTTCCCTCCCGGTGTACCCGGTGGTGGCGATGAAGACGGTGTCCGGGGGAAGCGAGTCGAGGAGGACCTCGAGGACGGCGCCCCTGGTCAGGCCACCTTCGGTCGCCGGCGCCGCACTGACTTCGCCGGTGATCGTCCCCTTGGGCACCACCAGGGCGACAGGGGCGCTGTCGGCCCGGGACCGCGCCAGCGCCTCCTTGACCATCACCTCGGCGGAGGCGGCGTCTTGGGGCAAGACCCAGTTGGGGATTCCGAGGAGGTCGAGCATCGGTCTGGTGAGTTGTCCCTGGGCGAGATGCTGGGGCTCGTCGGGGCGGCCCGGCTCACCCCGCCAACCCACCAACAGGAGCATGGGGATGCCGTAGACGCCGGGGTCAGCGAGAGACAGCAGGGGGTTCACGGTGTTTCCCAGCCCGGAATTCTGCAGATACACCAGGGCGATGTTCCCCGTCGCCAGGTGGTGTCCGGCGGCGAGCGCTACCGCGCTGCCCTCATTGGGAGCGGGGATATGAACCGCGCCATGTGCCAGCGACTCCAGCTCGCTGTTGAGCGGGCGGAGAAGCGAGTCGGCCACGCCGGTGAAGAACGACACCCCCTCGTCCCGCAGGACCGACAGGAACCGGGAAGCGGTCAGGCTCATTTGTTCCCTGGGATGAGGGTGAGGACCTCGGAGATGGGGAGGCACAGGGCATCGGCTTCGAGCGCCCGCCCATGCTCGAGGATCGAGGTGGCGGTGGCCACCATGGCCGGGTAGGCGGCCCTCAAGAGGTGGTTGGCATAGATGACGACGTTGGCTCCCGCCTCCGCCAGCTCGGCCTCGGTCACCTGGCTGTACGAAGACGGCACCACGACGAGCGGCACCTGGCCCTTGAACTCACCGAGCACGTCGAACACGGCGGCCGGGTCTCTGTCGCTGGAGTGGATCATGAGGCCGTCGGCCCCGTGCTCGAGGTAGATCTTGCCCCGCATCACGGCGTCGTCGCGTCCGGCCCCGAGGACGAGCGACTCGATTCGGGCGATCACCATGAACTCGTCGGTGGCCTGGGCGTCCTTGCCGATGGAGATCTTCTCGCCGAAGGAGTGGGGGTCGTCCTGAGTTTGGCTGACGCCCGTCCCGAACAGCGAGTTGCGCTTGGGCCCCACCTTGTCCTCGATGATGGCGGCCGAGATCCCCAGCCGCTCCAGCGTCTTGACCTTGAGGGCGAAGTGCTCAGGCAGCCCGCCGGTATCGGCGTCGTAGATGATGGGCTTGGTCGTCACCTCCAGCACCTCCTCGAGGGTGGCGCTGCGCGAGGTGAGGTCGACATACTCCGTGTCGGGCCGCCCTTTGCGGGTGGAGTCGGTCAGGCTCGACAGCCACAACCCGTCGAACCCGACGACGGCGCCGTCGCGCTCGACGGTGGTGTGCTCGACGATCAGCCCGGTGAGGCCGCTGTGGGCCTCCATGAACCGGCTCAGGGGGCGGGCGGCGAGCAGGCGACGGAGGAGGCGACGGCGGATATCGGGGGTGGTGCCCACCTCCGTGAGGCTTTGGTGGACCCGGGTCGACGAGATCCCGGGCGTGTACTCCGGCTCGACGAGACGGCCTCCCCACTGGGCCAGGGTATCGATGACCCTTTGGCGCACCGGCGCCTGGACCCCGGTCTTCCAGTCGTCACCGTGGACGACGATGTCGGGGCGGAGCGCTTCCAGGTTGGGCACGTAGTCGAGGGTCTCCTGGGGTACCACATTCTCCACACCCTGGATCTCCCGCACGACGGCGGCCCGCTCCTCGAAGGTCATCAGCGGCAGCCGCTTGTAGCTGGCGATCGCCTGATCGGTGAGGAGCCCGACCGTCACCCTGCCCAGTTCCCGGGCCTGGCGAATGATGTTGATGTGGCCGGGGTGCACGATGTCGGCACTCATGGCTACATACACGTTCATTGCCGAAGCGCCTGATTCACCGTTCATGATTGCTCCCGATCGAATCCGTTGAATCTTGCCACCGACGCTCCTCTCAGAGAACTGCTGGACCCTCCTGCGGTATCGGTTCACATCCGTACCAGCTTGACGAGATACGCCGGCCCGGCCATCGCAATGAGGTCGAGGACCGAAAACCCGCGTTCGCTGTGCTCTCGAGCGAAGATGCGTATCCACCCGCATCCTTTCCCGCTCAGGCAAGCGGACCACCTGTCCGATGTAGTCCGGTCGCCCGGCACAGCAACGGGCAGCGCCCACGGACTACAAGATGACAGCATCCACAGCCGACCATTCGCAATCCAGCGCTCAGCTGCTTACTGAACAGCCGCGCATCGCCACTTTGACTGAGGGGGGCCATACAGCCGCCTTCGCACAGCTTCTCATCTTCGGCTTTCACGGACCGTTGCTGTGGCTGGCTGCAAACCTCCGGAACGGGGCGAGCTCTCGAGACACGCTCCTCGTGGCGGGCGCCAGCGTCGCGGTTGCACTCTCCGTGTATTCACTGATTAGCCGGATCAGCATCACCAGGCATCGGGCCCTTGCCGCCACCTCAGCACTCCTGCTCGCGTTCTGGCATTGGGAATCACTTTCCCTACCACTACTCGGAATTCCATCGGAGATCGGAGCGTTGGTCCTGTCGGGTGCCCTCGTGGCCACGGCATACCTGAACGCCGAGCGTAGGCTTTTCCGCTTGGCGTTCTTTTGGGTCGGCGCTGCGCTCTTCGCCGTCAGTGTCATCCTGACCGCCGTACGCATGTATCCGGCCACGGCGTCAACCGTGAGCACCAGGGACCCAGCTTTTGTCGCCACCATCGACCGCGCACCCGATGTCTACTTCGTCGTCTTGGATGGCTACGCACGTAGTGATGTGTTGCAGGAGATCTATGGCTTCGATAACCGCGTTTTCGAGGGAATGCTGCGATCGAACGGTTTCGAGGTCGCTGAGAACGCAACGGCCAATTACTCCGTAACACACTTCTCCCTCGCGTCCACACTAGGGATGGATTACGTAATCGACCCCACCCGAAACGTTACGCAATCGGACCTTCAGGCTCTCCGACGCACGCTCGTGGAGGACAACGCAACGCT
>DATFFO010000043.1:0-5458 GCA_035250025.1 Acidimicrobiia bacterium | reverse complement strand
CGCTTCTGAACAGACTCATCAGCCGCGAGCACCGAGGCGTCCTGTGAAATTCGGCCTGCGACTGGAGACGCTCGGCATCGTGTTCGTAGTGATGTTCTCGGTGCTCGGCTTGCGGCTGTGGTTCGTCCAGGTGGCGGAGGGTGCGGCCATCGCCAGCGAGGCCCAGGAACTGGCCTGGCAGAGCCGCACGTTCGAAGCGGCGAGGGGGGACATCTACGACCGGACGGGCGAACTCGTGGTGACCAGCCGCTACGTGCCTGCGGTCGAAGTCGACCGCACCTTCGTGACCACCGGTGGGCGGGCCGACCTGGTCCAGCGCCTGTCCTCGGTGCTCGGCATTCCGGCAGACGAGATCGACGAGATGTACGAGAAGGCGGGGATGAACGGACGCTTCACCGTGGGCACGGTTTCGACCCAAACCGCCTTCGAGCTCGCCACAAACCTCGCCGACTTCCCCGGAGTCGACATCGTCAAGGTCCCTGAGAGGGTGTATCTGGCCGGGCCCGATCTGGCCCACGTCACCGGTCACCTGGGGTTGCCAACCCCGGCCGACCTCGAGAGCGACCCCGACCTCGACCCGACGGTGCGCATCGGCCAGCTGGGCGTGGAACGGGTCTACGACGATTACCTCAGGGGCGAACCTGGCGTCTCCGAGTACCGGGTTGCCCGTGGGGAGATCGTCGAGACCCGCCCCGAGATCCATGCCGTCCAGGGCGAGGACGTCCACCTCGCAGTCGACTTAGAGCTACAGGAGGTGGTGAGCCGGGCGCTGGTAGACGGGATCGCCCTCGCCAATGAGGTCAAGGCGGCCGACCGGGCGGAAGGGGATGAAATATTCAACGACGCCAAGCGTGCGGCCGCCGTGGTCATGGACCCCAAGACTGGCGAGGTCCTCGCTCTGGCCTCACATCCCACCTTCGATCCCCAGCAGTTCGTCTCCGGCCTGGACCAGGAGACCTTCGATGCCCTGAGGGACTCCCAGGCTTTCAACAACCTGGCCGTGAGCGGGCTCTACCCGCCGGCGTCCACGTTCAAGGTCGTCACCTATACCGCCGCCGAGCAGTTCCAGTTCCCGTTCCCCGAAGGCGTCGAGGGCATCGACGGGCCCAATCGGATGGTCCATTGCGACGGCCACCTCGAGCTCCCCAACCTCGCCGACGGTTCCCAGCAAACAAAGAACGACTGGTATACGGGTGACAAGGGTTGGCTCGATCTCCATGGTGCCCTCGAGCAATCGTGCAACATCTACTTCTGGTCGGTGGCTCTGGGTGTCTGGCAGAACCGGAGCGAGATGAACGTGAACATCCTCCAGGAGTTCGCCGAATCATTGGGCTACGGACAGCCGACCGGCATCGACCTTACGGCGGAAGCGTCCGGGATCGTCCCCACGCCGGAGCTGTTCGAGGAGTGGAAGGAGTACCAGCTCGCCAACCCCAATTCGGCGCCTCGACTCGACCCGAGCCGCCTCGACCTCGCCGGGGGCCCGTTCCTGGGCGGAGACTTGATGGACCTGGCCATCGGCCAGGGTGCGCTGACCGCCACCCCCCTCCAGGTGGCGGTGTCGTATGCCGCCCTGGTCAACGGGGGCAACGTGCTCCAGCCGGCGGCGGTGACCGAGGTCCGAGACGCCGAAGGACTGGTGGTCTACCGCCACGACCCAACTCCGATTCGGACCGTGGTCATCGACCCCGCCATCCAGGCTTCGCTGATCACCGACCTGGGCCGGGTCGTGAATTCGGGCACTGCTCGAGCCGCCTTTTCCACCTTCGGCGAGGGAGTGGAGGACGTGGGAGGCAAGACCGGAACCGGCCAAACGTCGCAGAACCGCGACAATCACGCCTGGTTCGTTGGCGTTGCGCCCCTCTCCGATCCCCAGTACGTCGTCGTGGTCCTCATCGACGAAGGGGGCAGCGGTGGCCAGGTGGCAGCACCCGTGGCGCGCCAGATCCTCCAGCACCTGATGGGTAACGAGCTCACCCCGATCGTCGAGGGGGAGGCCGCCGACTGATGGCAACCATCGCCAGGACCGCAGGACCGGCCGTCGCCGACCGCCGCCGCAATCGACCCGACTGGATCCTGTTTGGGACGATGCTGCTCCTGGCGGTCTTCGGCCTCATCATGATCTACTCCGCCACCCGGTCGACGGGCGTGGTGTCGATGGAACGGCAGATGATCTTCGTGGCGGCCGGCGTCATCATCTTCCTCGTCACCTCGTTCATCGACTACCGGGAGCATCGCCATCTCTCGCCCTACCTCTACGGGGTTGTGATCCTGCTCCTGATCGGAGTCTTCTTCTTCCCCGAACGCAACGGCGCCCGTCGGTGGATCGACTTGCCTTTCTTCGACCTGCAGCCGGCCGAGCTCGCCAAGGTGATCGTTGTCCTCGCCCTGGCGTCCATCCTCGCCCCCCACACTCGTGACGACGACCGGCCCGGCCTGACCTGGCCGAAGCTCGGCCTCGTGCTGATCACCGTGGCGATCCCTGCCGTCCTGATCTACAAGCAGCCCGACCTCGGCACGATGTTGGTCTTCATATTCGTGATGATGGCGATGCTCTTCGCGGCCGGGGCGTCGTGGCGCCAGCTCACGACCCTGACGGTGACAGGCGTGCTTGCAACCGTGTTCATGTTCCAGACCGAGCGCATCGCCGACTACCAGCTCGACCGGATCAAGGTGCTGGTGGATCCGGCGATCGACCCCCAGGGGATCGGCTACAACCTGATGCAATCGAAGCTCGCCATCGGATCGGGCCAGCTTTTCGGGCGGGGTCTCTTCCAGGGAACCCAAACCAACTTCCAGTACGTGCCCGAGCAGGAGACCGACTTCATCTTCACCGCGGTCGCCGAGCAGCTCGGCTTCGTGGGCGGTCTCCTCGTTCTCGCCGCCTTCATGGTCCTGATCTGGCGCCTGCTGGTCATCGCCGCCAACGCCCGGGACAAGTTCGGGGCGCTCATCGTGATCGGGATCGCCGCCACCTTCATGTTCCACGTCTTCATCAACATCGGCATGACGATGGGGATCACCCCGGTGACCGGGCTTCCTCTCCCATTCCTCAGCCTGGGCGGGTCGTCGTTCTTGTCGATGACCTTCGGCCTCGGCATCGCCAACTCCGTGTGGCTGCGCCGCTCCCCGGTCCCCGGCGAGAACTATGTGGTTTAGCTCGCCTTGCTCGCTTCGCTCGCCGTTCTGGGTTCTAGGTCGTAGGTTCTAGGTCGTCGCTACCCCCGAGTCGAAAGTCGGAAGACGGAAGTACTACGGGCCACGGGTTCTTCCGTCTTCTGTCCTCCGTCTCCGTTCCCCGCGGTGCCGGAAACCACTACTCACCACCTATCACCTGGTACCCGCTCCACGCGAAGGGGTGCGACCCCCAGGTCTACTCTGACAACCCATGCTGTGGAACCGGGGTGAGCGGGGATGGGTCGAGGTCATTTGCGGGCCGATGTTCTCGGGGAAGAGCGAGGAGCTGATCCGGCGGGTGACCAGGTCGGCGATCGCCCGCCTTCCCGTCCAGGTCTTCAAGCCCGCCCTGGACAATCGCTACGCCGACCGGGAGGTCGTGTCCCACTCCTCGCTCTCAGTGGCGGCCCAGCCCGTATCCACATCCGACGAGCTACTTCGGGCGGTGGACGACGCCACTGCCGTCATCGGCATCGACGAGGGCCAGTTCTTCGATCTAGGCCTCGTCGACGTGGTCGAACGGCTGGCGGCGGCGGGAAAGCAGGTGATCGTGGCCGGTCTGGACCTCGATTATCTGCGCCGCCCTTTCGAGCCGATCCCCACCCTGTGCGGCCGGGCAGAGTACGTCACCAAGGCACTCGCCGTGTGCCACAGATGCGGGGGACCTGCCCTCTACACACAGCGAACGGTCCAGTCCGACGAGTTGGTGGTGCTCGGCGCCGTCGACTCCTACGAGGCCAGGTGTCGTGAGTGCTATTCGTCCGATGAAGGTCATCAAGAGGCACTGAGCATCGAAAGCTGAACCGGAGGGGTGTCGGAATCCGGAGGCGCCCTGCTACCCTGAGTGAATCCACCGCACCAGTGCGGTTCTCGGAGTTGACGGGTGACCCCATTGCCATCGGCTTTGCTTTCGACAAGATCTCCTATCTGGCGACGCACAGCTTCATCGATGGCGTTCGGCTCCCGTCTCCGCCCCGACGGGCATCGCATTTCGTCGTTTACCCATCGACCGCCCTTCTGCCGCCAGGTCCGGCGGGGGCGGTCACTACAACCTACAGGAGTAACAATCAATGGCACTGTTTCGCCGGCGCACCCCCGAGGTGCTGAAGAAGACCACCTCTGGTGAACTGGTCGAGGAGCGAAAGAAGTTCCGCATCGGCGGCCAGACCGTCGAGGTGCGGCGGGTAGAGGAGGCCCCGACCAAGGCCACGAGCCGCACCGAGCGGCCCCGGCCCGAAAAGAAGGGCAACGGCAAGAAGCGATCGGGTCGGAGCGATGCGCCGGCGCGGGGAACCAGCCGAGGTCGCACAAATGGCCGCCCCCCCGTCGAAGAAGAGATCATCGTCCCGACCGATGTCGGTCGCCGCCAGATGCTCGTGAGGTCGGCGGGTGGTCAGACTCAGATCGTCGTTCTCGAGGGACCCGTCCTGGTCGAGCATTACGTAGCTCGGCCCGACAAGGAGTCCCTCGTCGGCAACATCTACCTCGCCAAGACCCGCAACGTGCTTCCCGGTATGGAGGCATCGTTCCTCGACTTCGGCGTCGCCAAGAATGGTGTCCTTTACGCCTCGGACGTCGCCTACGACCGCAAGCAGCACCGCAACGGGCCTCCCCGCATCGAGGAGAGCCTGGCAGAAGGAGACGAGGTCCTCGTCCAGGTCGTGAAGGACCCGATGGGCGCCAAGGGCGCCCGCCTCACCGGCACCCCGTCACTGCCGGGCCGCTACCTCGTGCTCGTGCCCGACTCTGACACCCACGGCATCAGCCGCCGCTTGCCGGAGGAGGAGCGCATCCGCCTCCGTCAGGTGATCGACGCCGTCAAGCCGGAGGAATTCGGCGTGATCGTGCGCACCGCCGCCCTCCACGCCACGGCCGAGGAGATCGCCTCCGACATCTCCCGGCTGGTGGAGTCGTGGGAGGAGATCACGGCTCGCGCAGAAAGTGGAGGCGCCCCACGAGCCATCTACGAAGAGCCCGATCTCCTGATTCGTGTGATCCGGGAGAACTTCACGGCCGACTTTCGTCGTCTCCTCATCGAGGACAAGGCGGCTTATGAGAGCGTCATGACCTACCTCCGTGCCACCGCCCCCGACCTGGTCGCAAAGGTTCAGCTCTACGAGGACGAGATGGGCCTGTTCGAGCGGTATCACGTCGAGGACCAGCTCCGCAAGGCGCTCGACCGTCGAGTCTTCCTGCCTTCGGGGGGACACCTCGTGCTCGACCGCACCGAGGCCCTCACCGTCATCGACGTCAACACGGGGAAGTTCGTCGGCACGTCGAG
>DATFFO010000042.1:0-2809 GCA_035250025.1 Acidimicrobiia bacterium | reverse complement strand
GGCGCTCGGCGACTCTACCAGCACGGCGTCGCCGATGAACTTGACGATTCGGCCCTTCTCTTCCGAGACCACCGCGCGCATGGCGGCCTGGAAGTGCCGCATCAGCGCGATCGCCTTGTCCTCGTCGGTGGCCGTGAGGCTACTCCAACCGACGAGGTCGCTGAACCACACGACCGAGAGGCGATGAGGCAGCCGATTCGGAGACTCGTTCAAGGCACGAAGGCGATCCCGGCGCGCGGAAGATCCAATGTCGATGGTTTCGCTTCCCGGGGGATCCGGGGAGCCAATTAATATGTGCCGCGACCCACCCCCACGCCACGAGGTCCTTGAGGGCGAACCCTCTGAAATCCTTCCTCGGGCCGGCCCGGTATTCCTTATGTCGGCTGCGTTCCGACCTGGTCGTCGCTCTCGCCGCCACCGGGGGCAGTCGGACCGATCCAGGTTTGTTCCCTCTCCTTGATCATCGCACGGTTCACACTGGTCAGATAGATCGTGTGGGTGCTGTAACACTTACTGAACAGGTCGGCATCGTCCGACACTCCGCGTCCCCCGGTCGCCCTCCTCGGGAGCTTTGTGACCGACGAGCGCAGATTAACGCGAATTGCCTATCGACCGGGCTTTCACATCGCGTTTTGTGGCGCTAGAACAAAAATAGTGTATACGTGTCGTTGTCTTTGTGATATACTCTATCGCTTCCCATCGCTTCACCGGTTGGGTGTCCTCAGCCACGCACGCCACCTTTCGAACATCGGGCAGCGGTTTCCTGTCCCTTCCCCTTGCCGAAAACGGGCGTATTCCCCGAAGGCAGGGTCAAGGAGGGTACATGTACACCCCGAAGCACGTCCGGCAGCACACTCGCATCCGAGATTCGGCCCGTAGTGGGGACCACGTTGCTTTCACGCTGCTTCGCCTCTGCTTCCCGATCATTTTCTGTGCGGCCCTCTCCAGCTGTAGCGAGCACCTGAGCTCCCCTAGCGAGCCTGAGTCGAGCCCGATCGTCTTGACGCCCGCAGACGACGACAGCGTTTCCGAGTTCCCCCAATCCAGCTTCATCCCTGCGCCGCCACAATTCAGCTTCTTGCCCCCATTTGTCCCTGCTGCGGCGAGCTACCCCGGGACATTCGACGCGACGCGTCAGCCGACCGTGACAGTGTGCCGCCTCGGTGCCGCCGGGGCTTGCATGTCCACCGTCGCCAGCTTCACTCGGTCCACAGCGGGAGCGGATAGGATTCGAGTCGACGTGCTCGAGGAAGAGTATCACGTCAACTGGAAGACGAAAGGCGCTCGGCTGCCGAACGAAACCTCCGTACGAGTCACGGTGAGCATCGACGGTGCCGCGATCGGGTCGATGGTCGTCAAGCTCGTTGGCGCTGGGGGACGGGGCGCAAAGAACGGGACGAGCATCAGTGTCCATAATGGGAGCACGCTTCCTATCAAGTTCCGGCTGGGCACGCCGGATTACGACGCCTTGCTCTTCAAGGGCCAAGTGGCCGCCGGCTGGACAGGTGACTCAGAGGTGATCGCCCTGGCGCTGCACACGGACGGCTCCCGCCTCGCCGTCATCGCCGGGCCGGGGCCGACCGGGGTTGACGGCGCAGTGCTCACCTTGCCCGACGGGAAGACGATCACGGTGGCGATCGACTCCGTAGGCCTTCCGACCCAGGCGGTCTTCGACGACGTGATCGTTCTGTTCCGGAACTACACGGCAACAACGGTGGACCTGGGGATCATCCAGCCAAACGACGAAATCCGCATCGTTCGGGGCGTTCCCTTCGACCGGAGCGGCTTGTCGTCCCCCTCGCTATTGCGCTCGCCGTCGCCGGCCGCGGGAGCTCTCGGCGCCGACAGAGACCCGAGATCGTCCCTCGTTCTTTCCATCGAGTTCTTGGACGGGCTGCGCGGCGTACTGCAGTTTGGTGCCGATGCGATCGAGATCGCGAGTTGTGCGGCGGGTGCCGTCGCCGCCCTTGGCTCCGCCGGCGCCGCTATCCCACTCGCCATCATAGGTTGTCAGAGTGTCATCGTGAGCGTGCTGAACGAGATCTCACCAGGGGATGAAGACGTGGAGGAACTCCTCGAATCTGGCTCGTCGCTGGCCGGTATCCCGTCCATTGTCAGGGGGGGCCTGAGCTGTCTGAGAAGCGGGGGTCTTCTGACTGGCGCGGAGAACATCGCCGAGTGCGTGAACTTTCTGGTGGGCGCCTTGGGCGGGATCTGGGGCGCCATCGCCGACTACATCGACGACCATGCCCCGGCTGTGACCGAAACTGAGACGCAGCTCGCGCCGGACTTCCCACCGCCGCCCGACGATCCGCCACCACCCCCGCCAGGCGGGGATTACACGCTGGCACTCACACCAGCGGCGCTCACGATCAACCCGGGGGCGACCGGCAGCACCACGGTCACCATCAGCCGCACCGATTTTACCGGCCCCGTGACCCTAAGTCTGGGCGGCGCGCCCTCCGGGGTCACCGGATCCTTCACTCCGGCGGCGCCAACAGGAACCAGCGCCACGCTCACGGTGAGCGTGGGGGCTACTGTGAATCCCGGGGTCTACAACCTGACGGTGGAAGGCACCGGGAGCGCCGGCAACCGCTCGACACCGCTCGCCCTCGGTTCTGGCCTAACCTTCGCCGTGGTGAGCGCAGGTAGCAGTCACACCTGCGGCGTGACCCCGAGCGGAGCCGCGTACTGCTGGGGGAACAACAGCTTTCCCGTTGATGGCCAGTTGGGCGACGGCACGCAGTTCACAAATCGCCTCGTCCCAACGCCGGTCGCCGGGGGCCTCACGTTCGCCGCGGTAAGCGCA
>DATFFO010000041.1:0-2329 GCA_035250025.1 Acidimicrobiia bacterium | reverse complement strand
GCCGCCCCGACGATCTGTTCGACTTCTGCGACCGCTCCGTTGGAGGACTGGACAAGGCTGAACGCCACCACATCGACCGACTCGTCGATGGAGGCCGCCAGACCGGCAAAAGGGACGGTCCGCACTTCCAGGCCTCGATTTATGAGGAGGGGAAAGAGCAGCGACGTGAACTCACCCTCCGGGACCAGGACGCTGGAACCTTCAGGAAGGCTGGCGGCCACGGGCCCGACAAGGCTGGAAACGTTGGCCCCTATGGCCACCCGCGCCGGCTCGACCCTCACGATATGGGCAAAGAGCTCTCTGCTCCTGGCCACAGCCTCGTCGTATTCGGCCATCGTGGCGCGACCCGAACGCCAGCGTCGGGCCGCCTCTATTGTCGCATCGAACGAGGCGGCAGGGGCGAGACCGTACGTGGGTGTGTCGAAGTACCGCCCATCCGGCTCGAAGACCCCTTCTGGTACCAGAGGTTCGGAGATCCGGGCCACGCCTGCCACGTTACTTCAATATCAACATCCTTGAACAATTGGTAAGCTCGAGCCCCAGGTAGGTGATGACTCGAGAACTGGAAGGCAAGATCGCCCTGGTCACGGGCGCCGGCGGCGGGATGGGTACGGCGATCGCCCTCTCTCTTACGGAGCGCGGAGCGAGGCTGGCCGTGAATGATCGCTCGGCCGAACTTCTCGAACCGCTCGTGGACCGCCTGGGACCGTCCTCGGCTGCCTTTCAGGCGGACGTGACGAGCAGGGACGAGGTAGAGCGAATGGTCGCCGCGATCGCAGAACATCTGGGCGGGATCGACATCCTCGTCAATAACGCCGGCGTGTTGCGGCCGACGAAGATGGTCGACATCAGCGAGGACGAGTGGGATTTCGTGGTCGACGTCAACCTCAAGGGCACCTTTCTGTGCTCGCAGGCAGTCATCCCCGGGATGAGAAGTCGCCGGTGGGGACGCATCGTCAACCTCTCCTCGACCGCCGGCAAGAACGTGAGCACGATGGGAGGTGCCCACTACACGGCCGCCAAGGCAGGGGTACTCGGGCTCACCCGCCATACGGCGTCAGAGGTCGCCAGCGACGGCATCACCGTCAACGCCGTCTGCCCCGGCTTGATCGACACCGCCATGACACGCACCACGATCACCACCGCCGAGGCGGATGCCTATGCGGCGTCGTTCCCGATTCCGCGTCTCGGCCTCCCTGAGGAGGTGGCGAACCTGGTCGCATTCCTCACGACTGACCGGGCCGCATACATCACCGGCGCCAGCCTCGACATCAACGGCGGCGACTTGATGGTCTGACGGCGACCGGCCCAGGCCGGAGCGGGAGCGCAGCGCCCGTCAGGGCGGGGTGAGCCGGCCGCCCGCTCGAGTACGAACGGCGTTGGCCGACTCCTCGGCCTGACCGACGATTTCGGCGGTGTCGTGGGCGACGAGCTTGCCGCCGCGCTTGAGGATCCGGCCGTCGATCATCACGGTGTCGACGTTGGCGGGCGTGACGGAGCGGACGATGGTCGACTCGGGGTCCACGACGGGGGCGACGTTGAGGTCGTGGGCCCTGATCATGATCAGGTCGGCCCGCTTGCCCGGGTTCAATGACCCGGTCACGTCCTCCAGGCCGAGGGTGCGAGCGCCCTTGATGGTGGCCATCTCGAGGCACTGGCCGAACGTCACCGGCTCCATCCCCTCGGTGTCGGTGCCCTCCCACGGGATGCCCATGTTCCAGGCGACGCTCATCGCCTCGAATAGGTTGACCGGGGCGATCGAGGTGGCGTCGATCGACAGCGACACCGTGACGCCGGCGTCGCGGAACCGCAGCAACGCCTTTCGGGGGTCGCCCGCCTCCCCTAACCGCATCTCGGAGTGGACCGTGAAGCTCAACGGGGTGCCGGTGCGGGCCATGGCCTCCATGTCGGCGGCGGTGGCGGCCAGGAAATGGCAGATGAGGAACTCGGGGCCCAGGTATCCGGCCTTCTCCAATTCGGTGGCGTCGACCTTGGTGGAGCCGCCCTG
This sequence comes from Acidimicrobiia bacterium, assembly GCA_035250025.1. Classification (GTDB taxonomy): domain Bacteria; phylum Actinomycetota; class Acidimicrobiia; order Spongiisociales; family ZC4RG35; genus DATFFO01. The sequence goes on along the minus strand of DATFFO010000041.1, from coordinate 321 downwards.
CATGGTGTGGATCGAGACGGGGATGCCCCGGTCCCGAGCCTCACCCATCTCCCGATGGAACACGTCCATATCCCCCAGGTCGGGGCCGCGCAGGTTGACGCCCAGATGCACCATGCCGTCCAGGTCGTCGCCGCCGAACCACTCCGAGTTCACACGGTCGATATCGGTGAAGTCGAGCGCCTCGTCCTCGGGAAGCATGTCGCGGTGTCCGTAGGAGTAGCGGGTCCGGACCATCGCCTCCTGGTGGGCGCGCAGCTCGGCGTCGGCATGGGCGGGCGTGCGCGTGTTGTGCGACCAGTTGTGGATGGTGGTGATGCCGGC
>DATFFO010000040.1:0-8850 GCA_035250025.1 Acidimicrobiia bacterium | reverse complement strand
TCTCCGCGCCCGCGACCAGTGGGTCGAACCGTCCGACCGGATGCTGGGCATCGGCATGGTCATGCGCGCCCCCAGCCGGGCCCCCAAGCAGGTGTATCAGACGGAGTGGGATTTCGCCCGGGCCAACGGGATTCCCATGACGTTCCATTGCAGCGGGATGCGCACAGACACGAGGCGGTGGGCCGATCTCATGCAAATGGACCGGGAAGGGCTGATGGGTCCTGACCTCCAGGTCGTGCACGCCGTCCACGCCAACGATCAGGAGATCCGCATGCTGGCAGGAACCGGGACCCACGTCAGTGTCTGTCCCGTGACCCAGATCAGGTCGATGGGAGCGGCTCCCCCCATCACGGATCTCATCCACCAAGGTGTGGTCGTCAGCCTTTCGATCGACAACCTGGCCAATCCCACTCCGGGCGACATGTTCCTTCAGATGCGGGGGACCTTCTCGATCGAGAGCCTGCGTCGTCCCGGCACCTTCGTCGACGCCCGGCGCATGCTCCAGCTGGCGACGCTCGACGGCGCCCGCGATCTCGGCTTCGATGACATCACCGGCTCGCTCACCCGTGGCAAGCGAGCCGACCTCCTTGTCATCGACACGAACTCGGTCAACATGGTGCCGTGTCCCGACCCTGTCAGCCAGGTCGTGATGTGTGCCCAGTCCTCCAACATCGAGCACGTGGTCGCCGACGGCAGGCGGCTGGTGGAGCGGGGCGCCTTCCTCCACCTGGACGAGGACGAGATAATCAGGACCGCCCGCACCTCGCAGCAATATTTGCTCGAGGCCTCCGATTGGCACTGGCCGCGCTGGTCGGTCCCGGCGTGACGTACTAGCGATGCTCGGCGACACACCCATCGAGACCCAGATGAAGGCGCCGTCTCCCCTACTCGCCGGGGACGAATCCGTTCGAGAGGCGCTCGCCGGCCAGGACAAGCCGTGGTGGCTCCGCCTGGGACGCTGGCAGCGCATCGGTGTGATCGCCCTGGAGTTCCTGGTCATAGCCATCATCTGGGAGATCGCCATCGGCAGGTTCGAGCTGGTCAGCCCGATTTTCCTGCCTCCCCCCACTCGGATCCTCGAGGGCCTGATCGAGCTCTTCTCGTCCGGCGAGATCTTCCCCCATCTGCGCATCAGTGCCTATGCCTGGGTGATCGGCTACGCCATGGCGGCGTCGTTCGGGATTCTCGGTGGGTTCCTGATGGGCGGGTCGAAGGTGTTCGCTCGCCTGGGTGGGCCGATCATCTGGCTGATCTATGCCGCTCCGTGGATCGCCTTCCAGCCCTTGTTCGCCGTCTGGTTCGGCTTCGGGGTGAGGCCGGTGATATTCATCGTGTTCACGGCTGCCGTGTTCGCCGTGCTGTTCAACACTGCGGCCGGCGTGCAGACGGTCGACACGGCGCTCCTCCGGTGCGCCGCCGTGTTCGGGGCGGGGACGTTCGCCCGGTATCGCACGGTCGTCTTTCCTGCCGTCTTCCCGTTCGTTCTGGTCGGTCTGCGCCACGCGGTGGTGATCGCCACGGTCGGCCTCCTCGTGGGCGAGCTCACCAGCACGACGGTGGGGCTGGGAGCGCTGGTGGCGATCAAGACGGCCCAGTTCCGGATCGGTTCGGCTTTCGCCGTCATCGTCCTCACGGTGATATTCACCACCGTGGTCGGCCAGAGTGTCGCCGCCGCCGCCCGACGTCTGGCGCCCTGGCACGTCCAGGAGGGTGGGGGTTGAAATGACAGATCTGGCGACCACGGCACCCACCATCGAGGACCGGTTGGCGGCCGTTCCCGAGTTGGGCGGGGGCGGCAGGTTCAGAGCGCTGACACGCAACTACGGCTGGCAGGTCGCCGTGGCGCTGGAGTTCGTGGCGGCCCTTCTGTTGTGGTGGTACTTCACCACCGTCAACCCGATCCTGCCCCGCAGCTTCCTGCCCCCGCCGTCCCAGGTCTGGGAAGCGATGAAGGGCTTGTTCGTCACCGGCACAATCTTCTCGCACACCCTCTTCACACTGCAGAACTTCGCGGCCGGCTTCCTGCTCGCCACGGTGGTCTCGATTCCGATAGGGCTCCTGATGGGGAGTTCCCGGCTCATCGAGCTGTTCGCCGCCCCGCCGATGTGGGCCGCGTACGCCGTGCCCCGTGTCGCCCTCGCCCCGCTCTTTGTCCTCATCTTCGGCATGGGAGCGGCCTCGAAGGTGGCGCTCGTGTTCCTGATGGCCTCGTTCCCCATCCTCATCAACACGATGCAGGGGGTTAAATCGGTGAACCCGTCGTTCATCCGGGTGGGCCAGGTTTACGGAGGCGGGAGGGCGGAGATCGGGCGCACCGTCATCCTTCCCGCCGTCCTGCCCTACATACTCGCCGGCCTCCGCATCGGTGTGGCCGGTGCTATTGCCGGCGCCCTCATCGGCGAGTTCATCGGCAGTTTCGAGGGATTGGGCATGCTTCTCGCCCGGGCGGCATTCAACTTCGAGGTCTCCCGTGCCCTCGCCCTCGTCGCCATCGTGGTCCTGCTCGCCCAGGGCTTGATGTCGGTGATCCAGTTCGTCAGGAAGCGGGTGGCGCCGTGGGACGAGTCGACGTGGGCTTGACGGGGAGCGGGGGAGAGAGGCCGGGGACATGCCGCCCATGACCGGGCCGCAGCAGCGGGACGGCATGCACGTCGAATGGGACGTGCCGATCGAGATGGACGACGGGGTCGTCCTCAGAGCCGATGTCTTTCGCCCCCTCGACGACGACCCCCATGCCGTGCTCCTCAACTACGGGCCCTATGGCAAAGGGGTCCACTTCGCCGACCACGCCTCCCCGGCATGGGAAGCTCTTGGCACCCTCTACCCGGACAGCCGGCGGGACTCGACCAACGCCTATCAGGCGTGGGAGATGGCCGATCCGGAACGATGGGTACCTCACGGCTATGCCTGCGTCCGGATCGACTCGCGCGGAGCCGGGCGGTCGCCCGGATTCCTGGATCCGTGGTCCGTGCGGGAGACCCGGGACCTCTACGACTGCATCGAGTGGGCCGCCGCCGAGCCCTGGTCGAATGGCAAGGTGGGCCTGACCGGCATCTCGTATTACGCCATGAACCAGTGGCAGGTCGCAGCCCTGCGTCCTCCCCACCTGGCCGCCATGTGCGCCTGGGAAGGCGCCAGCGATCTGTACCGCGAGCTCTTCTACCACGGCGGGATTCTCAGCACATTCACCGAGCACTGGTACCGGCGACTGGTCCACGGGCGCCAGCACGGCCTCGGTGCCCGAGGTCCTCGCAGCCGTGTCACCGGAGCCCTGGCCACGGGCCCGGAGACACTCACCGCCGAGGAGTTGGGGGCCAATCGAGCCGACTTCTGGCAGGCGGCCATCGATCACCCATTGTTCGACGAGTACTGGGCCGAGCGCGTGCCCGATCTGGAGCGCGTGGAGGTTCCGCTGCTATCGGCAGGGAATTGGGGCGGCCAGGGACTGCATCTCCGCGGGAATGTGGAGGGTTTTACCAGGGCCGGCTCACCCGACAAGTGGCTGGAGATACACGGCGGCCAGCATTGGGCGGAGTTCTACACCGACTACGGCTACGACCTCCAGCGTCGCTTCTTCGACCACTTCCTCAAGGGCGAGGACACGGGCTGGGACGGCCAGCCCCGCGTGCAACTCCAGGTTCGCCACGCCGATGGCAAGTTCGAGCAGAGGGCCGAGAACGAGTGGCCGCTGGCCCGCACCGAGTATCAGCGCTACTACCTGGAGCCATCGGGAGCGCTGACGACCCTGATGCCTGCGGTCGAGGCCGAGGTCACCTATCCGGCCCTGGAACGAGGTCTCACCTTTCTGACATTGCCGATCGAGGCAGATCTGGAGATCACCGGGCATCCGCGCGCCAGGATCTGGCTGGAGACGGAGACGGACGACGCCGACCTCTTCGTGATCCTGCGCGTGTTCACCAGCGACCTGCGCGAGGTGACGTTCGCCGGTTCCAACGACCCTCACACGCCGATCGCCCACGGCTGGCTCCGCGCCTCGCACCGCAAGACAAGCGACGATGGCCACGGTCACCGGCCGTGGCATCCCCACGACGAGACGATGCCGGTGTCGCCGGGCGAGGTCATCGAACTCGATGTCGAGCTGTGGCCGACTTCCATCGTCGTTCCGCGGGGTTTCCGGATCGGCGTGTCCCTCCGGGGCCGTGACTATATGTACCCGGGAGCCGACCCCCAGCCCTTCCCGTTCCCGGGAACAGGGTCCGGCCAGGGCTTCGAAGGGGTGGGCCCGTTCCGTCACATCGAGCCGGCCAATCGGTCCGCCCACTCCTACCTGGGACAGCACACCATTCATTGGTCGGAGCAAATGACTCCGTTCGTCGACCTCCCGACGATTCCCTCGTAACGACCCCCAGAGAGGAAAACGAAATGACTGCGACGCCCGCCGACCTCATCGTCGTCAACGGAGACGTGAACACGTTGTCGGCGGCGGGACCCGACACCGCCGAGGCTCTGGCGGTGCGAGACGGGATCTTCGTGGCCGTAGGTTCAGACGCCGACGTCCTGGGATGGAAGGGACCTTCGACCACCGTCGTCGACGCCCAGGGTCGGTGCATCATCCCCGGCCTGATCGATGCCCACACCCATCTCGTTCGAGCCGGGTTCACCTGGAACCAGGAACTGCGATGGACCTCGGTCACGTCGATCGCAGAGGGTCTGGAGCTGATCTCGAGCCAGGCGTCTCAAACCCCGCCCGGAACATGGATCACCGTCCTCGGAGGATGGCATCCGCTCCAGTTCGCCGAGCGTCGAAGCCCGACAATCGACGAACTCGACGCCGCCGCCCCTGACCATCCCGTCGTCGTCCAGTACCTGTACGAATGGGCGCTGCTCAACGCCCGTGCCCGCCAGCAAGTCGAGGCGAGCGGGGCGCTGGGTGCCGGCGGCTTCGATCCCGCCACGGTGGACGTCGATGAGAGCGGTCGGATGGCCGGGAATGTCAGAACGATGGCCAGCCTGCGCTGGTTGTACGCCCAACTCCCGGTCCCGACCCACGCCGAGCAGGTCGCCTCGACGGTGGCCGCCAGCCGAGCGCTTGCCGCCATGGGTATCACCGGCGTGATCGACGGAGGCGGGGCCAACACCGGCCCCGGCGTCTACGGCCCGCTACGGGAGGTGTGGGAGGCCGGAAACCTGCCTATCCGGGTTCGCCTGACGCGTCACGCCTCGGCGCCGGGGAGGGAAGAGGAGGAGTTCCCCGCCTACTTCGCCGAGGACGTCTCAGACGATGATGACATGCTGCGCAGGCTGGGGGTCGGCGAGGTCACCCTCTATTCGGTGCATGACGGCTTCAACCGGCTCCCCGACCTCTCCGAACCGCAGGTGGAGCGTCTATCCGAACTGATGCATGCCTGTGCCGCCGCCGGATCCACCGTGCAGATCCACCTCATCCGCCCGGAAACGACGGATCGCGTGATCGAGATATGGGAGGACGTCAACCGGAAGACTCCCATCGTCGACCTCCGCTGGGCGATCGTCCACGGCCATTCCGTCTCGGTGGAGCGTGCCGCCCGCCTGCGTGATCTGGGTGCCGGCGTGATCGTCGAGGCCCTTCTCCGCTTGGAGGGCGACGAAGTCCTCATGCATTGGGACGCACAGCGGCTGGCGACGGCCCCACCGGTTGCCGCCCTCAAGGCGGCCGGCACCAGGCTGGCGGCGGGCTCGGATGCCTTCCGGGTGGCATCGCCCAATCCGTTCGCCACCCTGGAATGGCTGTGCACGGGCCAGACTCTGGCCGGGACCCAGATATGGGACCCGTCCAACACCCTCGACCGGCGCCAGGCCCTGGAGTGCATGACGACCGAGGCTGCCTGGTTCTCATTCGAGGAGAGCTCGAGAGGCAGGATCGAGGAGGGCTATTCCGCCGACTTCGCCGCTCTCACCGCCGACTATTTCACGGTTCCCGCCCATGAGATCCACTCCATCGGAGCGGAGATGACGGTCGTCGGGGGCAAGGTCGTCTGGTCCACTGATCGTTTCGCAGTCACCGAGGAGAATGCATGAGCCAGGCCGATCCGAACGCAAGCCGTGCCGGCGGCGGCGTTGACGCCGTTGTCGTCAACGCTCGCATCACCGATGGCGAGATCTGGCCGCAGGAATATGAGGCTGCCGCCATCCACGGCGGGAGGATCGCGGGCCTCGGGACCAACACCGAGGTCTCGCGCACGATAGGGAGCCGAACCCGCGTCACGGACGCCGGCGGGCGCCGCGTCGTGCCGGGCCTCATCGATGGCCACCTCCACGTCGTCCGGGCCGGGCAATCGTATGGAATCACCGTCTCGTGGGCCTCGATCAGATCGATCGAGGAGGGTCTGGCCCGGCTCCAAACAGCCGCCGCCGATCTCGATCCCGGTGCTTGGCTCATAGTCCTCGGCGGATGGACCGAGGACCAGCTCGCTGACGGAAGAGGCCCGACGCCCGCCGAGCTCGATGCGTCGAGCGGGGGACGGCCCGCCTATGTCCAGTGCGCCTACCAGTACGCCATCGTCAACACCGAAGGTGCCAGGATCATCGGCCTGGCGACGGGCGACCCGCAGGTTCCCGAGGTCTCCATCGTCCGCGACGAATCCGGTGCGCCTACGGGACGCATCAACGGCTTGCCGGCGTTTGCGGCCGTCCTCGACGGCGTCATCGGCATGCCCGACGGCAACGGTCAGATGGCCGGTACCACCAGGTTCCTCTCAGGGCTGCGCCGTCTCGGCCTGGTAGGGGCGGTCGACGCCGGGGGATTCAGGACGAAACCCGAGAGCTACGACGCCGTCTACGAGCTGGCCCGCCGCCAGGCACTCGACTTCCGGCTGAGGCTCTATGTCCACCCCGGCGAGCAGGGCAATCAGGTCGAGCAGACCCGTCAATGGGTCCGGCACGCCCGTCCCCGCGACGGCCATCCCTACCTCCAGATCATCGGCCTGGGCGAAGTGGTCCACCACGATTGCCACGACATGAGCGGCTACGACTCGTCGTTCTCCATCCCTCAGGAGGCCCGGCGCGAGTTGGCGGAGATAAGCCAGCTCGCCGCCGATTACGGCTTTGCCATGCACGCCCACGCCATTCGCGACGAGAGCGTGGGCGCAACGATCGACGCCTGGGAGACCATCACCGATCCTTCCGACGTCGCTCGGCTGAGGTTCTCGATCGCCCACGGCGAACTCACCGGCCGGGCCAACCTCGAGAGGCTTGCCCGACTGGGCGCCGGCATCGGGGTCCAGGCCCGCATGTACGACACCGGGGTGACGGCGGCCGCGGCGTGGGGGGATGAGGCGTACACCGCCGCTCCCAGGCTCGGGGCCATAGAGGAGCTCGGCATCCCTCTCGGGGGTGGCACCGATGGGGCGGTGGGGCACACCTATAACCCGTGGGAGGCGTTGTCGTGGTTCGTCACGGGACGTTCGGTCTCTGACGCCCCCCGGCGAGCCGAGGGCCACCGCCTGTCGCGCGAGCGCGCCCTCGCCATCTACACGCGGGGCAGCGCCTGGTTCTCCTTCGAGGAGCACGAGCGGGGCGGCGTCCGGGTGGGCGATCTCGCCGATCTCGCCATCCTCAGCGCCGACTACTTCAAGGTCCCCGAAGAGGAGATAGCCTCGATTACCGCCTGGATGACGATCGTCGACGGGCGTGTGGTCCACTCGACAGAGTGAGTCCCGGCCGGCCTGGGGAGGGGCGTCGATCCCATCTGCCACAATCCCAGGGTCGTGTCTGGTCCGAAGCTCGATGACATAGCCCGCGAAGTCGGGGTCCATCCCTCGACGGTCTCCCGCGCCTTGAACCCCGACCGGGCCCGGCTCGTCAAGCCCGACACCCGCCAGGCCGTCGAGGAGGCGGCCCGCCGTTTGGGTTACCGGCCGGACATGGTGGCGCGGGGCCTCCAGAGCGGGCGCACCGCCACGGTCGGTGTGATCGTGGCCGACCTGGGCAACACCTTCGTGACGCCGATCATCCACCAACTGGCGGCTTCCCTGGAGCCGGCGGGGATCATGCCGGTCATCGCCGAGACGCAGGACTCGCATGAGCGATTCGCCCGCATTCTCGACCACATGCTCGGGCGCCGGGTGGACGCCATCGTCACCGCAGCCGCCCGGACCAGCGACCAGGAGATCTTGGAAGCCGCCTCCCGACTCGTCCCCGTCGTCGTCGCGGCTCGTCCGTTGCCGGATTCAGCGCTGGTCCAGGTCGTCCACGACGACCGGGAGGGCGCCCGCCTCGTCGCCCAACACCTGGCGAGCCTGGGCCACAGGCGGGTGGCGCAGTTGCGCGGGCCGCTCGACGTGGCCAACTTCAGCGCTCGATCCGAGGGGTTCACTGCCGCCTGCCTGGAGCTCGACCTGGAAGAGATCGTGGTTGAAGAGGTGGGCCTCCGTCCCGTCTTCGATGAGGGCGGACGCCTGATGAACGCCCTCCTGGAAGGAGCGGCGGAGCGGCCCACCGCCGTCTTCGCCCACAACGACCTGATGGCACTCGGGGCCCTGGCGGCACTGCATCGCCTCGGGCTGGCGGTTCCTGCTGATATGTCGATCGTCGGCTACAACGACCTCCCGGCCATGGACCTGGTGGCGCCGCCCCTCACGACCGTCCGGTACCCCAGCCGCGAGATCGGGCGGGCGGCCGGGGAGCTGGTCGTCGCAATGCTGGCCGGAGAGGAACCAGAGAGCCTCGTCCTCGACCCCACCCTGGTGGTGCGGTCGTCGACTCTCAGCGTCGCCTGAACCCAAGTAGGGTGGCTGCAAGCGTTTGTAAGCGAGGAGGATCAAGGTGGCCGGGAGCGTTGTGATCGTGGGCGGATCATCCGGGTTGGGCAAGGAGATCGCCCGCCATTACGCCGACGCCGGGCGCGAGGTC
>DATFFO010000039.1:0-11094 GCA_035250025.1 Acidimicrobiia bacterium | reverse complement strand
GGGAAGTCGTCCTGCATATGAGGCATCAGGCGCCCTCCCCGCTCAGAGACCGCTTCTCCGCCTCGAACTCGGCATCTGTCAGCTTGCCCTCGTCGTGGAGCCGGGAGAGGATCTCGAGTTGCTGGGCCTTGCTGATGGGATTGGCGACCGCGGCGGCGCCGCCCCTCTGGATGTGAAGCATCCGGTCCTCCCGGGCCTGGTAGATGACCCGTTGCATGTCCTCCGGATTGGGGATGTCCCGATAATGGCTCTGACCCTGCTCACCGGCCGACTCGATCAGCAGGTCGCCCGAGCCGATCATCCGCTCCCACACCGTCTGCGAGAACGAGACGTCATTGACGACCTCGAGAGGGATCTCCTTGCCGGCCCGTGAGGTGATGCCGGCCCGATAGATGACGCGCTCGTTGGTGATCACGTGCTGCGTGAACCACCACGAGAGGAAGCCTCTGATCACGAGGAGCGCCCAAGCCACCCCGATGGCGGCCATCACCCAACCCGAGTTCGAGAAGGGGAACACGGTGGCAAGGAGGATGAGGACGATGACGACGGCGACGCTGAGGACGAGTTCCTTGAAGACACGGCTCCAGTGGGGCCGGAATTCCGTGATAACGGTCTCGTCCGGGCTGAGTAGGCGTTCGGGATATGGCATGGGCGACAGGCTACAGCCGGACGCACGAGAGACGACGGGTACCAGCAATGGGATGAGTTGGACGCACCGCGACTCAAGGTCTGCGCAAGTGTCAACGAAGGCCAACCCGGGCAGCAGCTCGTCGTTCTCGGGGCCACCCACCACGGAAACCGTGGTCTGGAACCCTGGGTTCGGGGGGGTCGAGGCGGAAGCATCGTCGGCCGGCCGGCGTCTGTTCGGGGCACGGCCACGAGCAACCCGACAGCGAGGTCCCTACGGCCTCCCACGGCATAAGGCCGGCCCCGAAGCCGGCCGACCATCAACACAGAGAAAGCCCCGAGGGAGCCTCGGCCGAAGCCTCAACCCTCTCGGGGCTCTCAGCCCACTCGGCTGCGAAAGCCGAAGCCTTCGCCTCCCAGTGGGAGGTGGCCGCCGCCCTTGCGGTTGGCAAGCCGTTCGCGGCCTTTCGACCGCTGGACCCCCGTCTCCGGGGACCCCGGGACCGTCCTGCGCTCCGGTGGCCGAAGCCACCGACTCGACGTTCCTGGAGTCGAAACTCCGGGCTCGTACCCGGCCCTGAGGCCGGATCCGGGTCGGACCCTCCGAGACCACCCTTGCGGGAGACTCCCGGACCCCGTGGGGAGTTTCCTCCCGTTGGGGCGCTGTGAGGTTGCCCCCAGCAGCGATGACGGCAAGGTAGACGAGCGGTGAACGGACATGCAAGCGCCCTGCCAGGTTGATTTTCGCGAGCGACTGATTGCTTTTCGCGAACCGGCGATGGCACCCGGAACGTGGAGAAACCCCGAGAAAGTGAGTGCCGAAGCACCACCCTCTCGGGGTTTTCCCGCCTAACAGGACTGCGGCCCGAAGGCCGTTCTCCTGAGAGACTCCCGAGACCACCTCTCGGCGGTTCCGGTCCCGGTCCGGGGTCGCCCCCGATCCGGTCCTGGCAACTTAGGGGTGGCTTCCAGATGGCGTCAAATCGAACGGCTGATTACTTTTCGCGAGCTGCCAATGACCTACAACCTATAACCCAGAACCTAAAACTACATCCATGTCACTCACCTTCGGTATGGTCAGCGGGCATGGTCATCGATACGCCTGTCGCTCCCACGCTGGAGACGCTGTCGCCCAGCCGGGCCGGCGACTTCAAGACCTGCCCCCAGCTGTTCAAGTTCCGGGCCATCGACCGGCTGCCCGAACCGACCACCGTGCACCAGGCGCGGGGCACGACGGCCCACCTGGCATTGCAGTGGCTATACGACCTCCCGGCCGCCGAGCGCACGCCTGAACGTCTCTTCGACCTCTTCCGCCAGGCATGGACGGAGATGCGGGTCGAAGATGACTATGCCCATCTCTTCCCGTCCGTCGACGACGAGCGGGCCTGGGGAATGGAGTCAATGGAGCTCCTCGCCAACTACTTCGGGCTGGAGGACCCGGCGGCGGTGACGCCGATGGACAAGGAAATGGACATGACCGAGGATCTGGATGGCATCGTGATCCGCGGCATCCTCGACCGGATCGACCGTGACGAGGAGGGCCGGCTGGTCATCACTGACTACAAGACGGGCAAGGCGCCACCGGAGAGATACGCCCACGGCGCCTTTTTCGCCCTACGCATCTATGCCCTCCTCATCCGTCAGCGGCTCGGGGAGACACCCCACGAGGTCCGCCTCCTCTACCTGAATGGGCCGACGCTCTACCGAGCCCGGGTAGAAGACCGCCAACTCGACGCCATGGATCGCCAGCTACGGGCATTGTGGGAGCGGATCGAGTCGGCAATCGCCGATGGCCGCTTCCCTCCCCGGCCGGGATCTCTGTGTAACTGGTGCGTCTTCAAGGACCGCTGCCCGGCATTCACCCCCACCCAGGCGGTCTGATCAGGGGAAGACGCCGCGTACCAGCTTGGCGTCCGCCACCCTGCGAATTCCCTTGATGAGGGCAGCCGTGCGCATGTCCACGCCTTCGGCGGTGGCAATCGAGAGCACATCCTCGAACGCCCGCGTCATGATCTCTCTGAGGCGTCCCACGATCTCGTTCTCGGACCAGAAGTACTTCTGGACGTCCTGGACCCACTCGAAGTAGCTGACCGTGACCCCGCCGGCGTTGGCGAGGATGTCGGGGACGATGAAGACTCCCCGCTCCCGGAGGATGTCGTCGGCGTCGAGATTGGTCGGGTTGTTGGCCCCCTCGATGACGATCGACGCCTGGATCTCGGGAGCATTCTGTTTCGTTATCACGCCCTGGAGCGCGGCCGGGACGAGGACATCGCAGGGCAGCGTGAAGAGTGCATCTCCGGCGATGTGCTCGGCGTCCGGGTAACCCTCGAGGAGGCGGTGTTCGTCGACCCATTTGGTGGCCGCCGCCACATCGAGACCGCGCTCGTCATAGATGGCGCCAGAGATGTCCGACACCGCCACGACCCGGCAACCCATCTCCTGGGCTGCGACCGCGGCGTAGCGGCCGACGTTGCCGAAGCCATGGATGGCTACCCGGGCATTGGAGTGGTCCATCCCTACGTAATGAGCCGCCTGGGGAAGCAGGAACATGAGTCCGCGCCCGGTGGCCTCGCGGCGGGCGACGCTTCCGCCCAGCGCCGGTGGTTTACCGGTCACGATGGCCGGAACGGCGTGGCCGATGTGCTGGGAGTAGGTGTCCATCAGCCAGGCCATGACCTGCTCGTTGGTCCCCATGTCGGGGGCGGGGATGTCGCTGTTGGGCCCGATGACGTTGATGATCTCCATCGTGAAGCGCCGCGTCACTCGCTGCAGCTCGGCTCGGGAAAGGGCCATCGGGTCCACTCTCACCCCGCCCTTGGCCCCGCCGAAGGGCAACCCCACAATCGAGCACTTCCAGGTCATCAGCATGGCCAGGGCGGACACCTCACCCAGGTTGACGTCTCCGGCGTAACGGATCCCGCCCTTGGTGGGCCCCATCGTCGTGAGGTGCTGGACGCGGTAGCCGAACAGCGTGTCGACGTCCTCGTAGTTGTCGTGACGGAAGGGGAAGGTGACGACCGTGGCCTTCTGCGGGAATCGCAATCGCTCGGCGACGTTGTCGTCCAGACCCATCAGGGTGGCGACGCGGTCGAACTGCCCGACCGCCTCGCGGTACATCGGAGATTCCCACTCGAGCATGTTGCCGTCGTAGGCCGTCATGTCCTCCTGCCTCCGTCGAAGTTCCTCCAACGCTAACTGGGCGACCGCCGGGTTGGCGGTCACCGAACCCGAGATGTTCTTGTCACACCCCTCCGATACGTTCGGCAGCATGAACCAGACGACGTTTCTTTCCCCCACCACTCACGGCCTCGTTCGCTCGGACCTGGAGGCCCGGCAGGCGCTGGCCGCACTCGACGCCGCCGGGATCGAATACACCATCGTCTGCTCCGGAACCCAGCCGGTCTGTCCCGGGCTCGAGCCCCCGGTGGCGGCCTAGACCGCCGCCGACCACCCCCACCTAACATCCGGCACTCCGTGGCGTTGACGACCTCCGCTCTCATGCTCTCCGATCCTTCCCGATGGGCAGAGGCCATCGCTGACATCGACGGCCCCCAGCTCGTCCTGGCCGGGCCGGGGACCGGAAAGACCGAGTTCCTCGCCCGGCGCGTCGCCCGCCTGGTAGAGGCCGGGATCCCGACCGAGCGTGTCGCCGTCCTCACGTTCTCGCGACGCGCCGCCGCCGAGCTGGAAATCCGCATCACCGACAAGCTCAAACGACCCCGCTCAGGAGCGACGGCTACCACCTTCCATTCTTTCGCCCACCGCATCGTCGAGACGGGCTTCGCCGCCGCCGGACAGCCGATGCCGGTGCTGATGACCGGCCCCGAACAGGTCCGCCTCGTGGGGAGCCTGCTCGCCAACGAGCGTTCCGCCGACTGGCCGGCGGCGTTCCGGCCCATGCTCGCCACACCGACATTGGCGGCAGAGGTCGCCGACTTCGTGATGCGGTGCAACGAACGTCTCATCGACCCTGAGCTGTTGTCCGTCCTCGCCGGCGACCGGGCCGACTGGCGCGCCCTCCCCGGGTTCCTCGGTCGATACCGTCAGAGCCTGGCCGCCCAGGACAGGATCGACTATGGCGGACTCGTCGTGGAGGCGGTGGAATTCGCCTCCGCCCGACCCTCCCCTGCCGAGCAGTTCGACTATGTGGTCGTCGACGAGTACCAGGACACGACACCGGCGCAGGCTCGGCTGGCGGAAGTCGTCGCCGGGGCCAACATCACAGTCGCCGCAGACCCTCATCAATCCATCTACGCCTTCCGGGGCGCCGATCTGGCCAACGTCGAGGACTTCGCGACGAGGATGGACGCCGGCACCGGCCTCACCCCGAAGATCATCGGACTCGTGCAGTCGCTGCGCGTGCCCGCCGCCATCCTCGACTCGGCCCGCCGCCTGGTTGCCCCCAACCCCAGCGGCCTCGCGGCCCAACTCGCCGTCGAGCCGGCGCCCCACGATGGCCAGGTCGAGGCATATGTCTTCGACCAGCGGTCGGGCGAAGCCGAGTGGATCGCCGCCGAGGTCGAGCGCCTCCACATCGCCGGGTCTATTCCCCTCCGATCGATGGCTGTCGTGGTCCGCTCCACCCGTCATCTCCTTCCCGAGCTCTCCCGCGCCCTGGAACGCCGGCGCATACTCCACGATCGGGCGGATGCGCGGCTGATCGACCATCCTGCCATCCGGCTGATCCACGACGTCGTCCTCGCCGCCACCTCCCCTCCCGACTCACCCGAGAGCGAACGCGCCGTCACCAGGTTGCTGCTCGGACCGTTGCTCGCCCTTCCCCTCGGCCGCCAGCGTGAGTTGATGCGTCTTCGTCGCCGGAGACGGCTGACATGGCCGGAACTGATCCGCTCAGAGCTGGCGGACTCCGCCCCGCTGGCCGCCCTCATCGAAGATCCGACGTGGGCTACCGGGCCGGCGGCGGTGGACGGCTTCTGGCATCTGTGGGACTCCATGCCCCACGTCGAAAAGCTCGTGGGCGATCCGAGCCGGGCTGACTACCGGGCGGCATGGAGCACGTTCACCCGCATGCTCGAACGCCAGGCGGAACGTGACACCACGGTTTCGCTGGCAGACACCCTGGAGGCCACCGTTTCCGGCGACTTCGAAGCGACGCCGCTGCTCAGCTTCTCGCGACCCGACGAGGACCGGCTTGTCGTCACCACCCTCCACCAGGCCAAGGGACTCGAATTCGAGGTCGTGTTCATTGCCGACGCCATCGAAGGTGTTTTCCCCGACACCCGTCGCTGGCGCGCCCTGCTCCAACCCGACCTCCTCTCCGGCGCGTCCGGCGCCGCCGATCGGGTCATGGACCGGCTCGCCGATGAGAGGCGCCTGGCCTACACCGCCTCCACCCGGGCCCGCCGTCGAGTCGTCTGGACCGCCACCACGGCCGGGATCGACGAAGGGGAGCGTCGACCCTCGCGCTTTCTCCTCCCCGCCGCCGGTGTCGAGTCGTTCGAGCAGCTGGGGCCTCCCCCGACCGTGGACCCGCCCGGGTTCGCCCCCCTCACGCTGACCGACGCCCAGGCTCGCCTCCGCCGGAGCGTGGCGGATCCAACCCATGGCACCCTCCCCCGGCTGGCCTCGCTGGCCGTACTCGCCGACGACGACGCCCCATGGGAGGCACGTTTCTTCCCCGGAGTGCCCGAGCGCGGCTCCGACAGCGGCGTGATCGGGGACCACATCCGACTGTCGCCGAGCCAGGCGACCCTCTACGACCGCTGTCCCCGGCTCTATGTCCTGGAACGGCGGCTGCGGGCGGTCGACGTCCAGTCGCCCTATCTCCTCTTCGGTTCCATCGTCCACACCGTCCTCGAGGAGACAGAGAAGGAGGCCATGGCGGCTGGATTCGGCCACGGCACGATGGAGATGGCCCGCCGCCACCTGGCGGCGGCGTGGGAGGAGCATGCCGACTTCGGAACGCCGGAGATGGACTGGGCGTGGCACCGGCGGGCCGACGACCTCTTGACGCGGGCCTACGCCAACTGGCCGGGCGGTGACGACCGCCCCATTGCCCTCGAAATCGAGCTGACTGCCGTTATCGGCGGCGTCGAGTGGACGGGCCGCGCCGACCGCATCGATGCCACACCGGGCGGAATCAAGATCATCGACTACAAGACCTCCAAGACCCCTCCCACCCTCAAAGATGCGGCGGCATCGCTGCAGCTCGGCTTCTACGCGCTCGCCGCCGCCCGCCACCCGGCCCTGGCCGCCGCCGGGCCCGTCGCCGGCGCCGAGCTCTGGTATCCGCTGGCCGACGGCCGCAAGGTGTTCCCGTTCGCCATGGAGCGACTCGATGAAGTCGAGGACGCCCTGGCATCGGTGGCGGCCGGCATCCTTGCGGAGGACTGGAGTCCTCGCGTCAGCGCCCATTGCGAGCGGTGCGATTTCCGACTCGTGTGCCCGGCATGGCCCGACAGCCGGGAGGCGGCCCGGTGACCACGACGTCTCCCCTCGTCGTGCCTTCGCCGGAGCAGGCCGCCATCCTCGCCGCCGATCTTGCGCCGCTGCGCATCTCGGCCGGCGCCGGGACCGGCAAGACCACCACGGTGGCGATGCTGGTGGCAGATTTGGTCGCCCGCCGGGGGCTCGCTCCCGAGGAGGTGCTGGGCCTGACGTTCACCAACAAGGCCGCCGCCGAACTGGCCGACCGCATCCGAACAATGGTGGCGCCCACCGCCGGGCCGGGGCGGGAAGCTGAGGTGCACACATACCACGGCTTCGCCTCCCAGATCGTGGCCGAGTTCGGCGCCCTCGTCGGGATCGAACGAGGTGCCTCGGTGATCACACCGACCTTTTCCCGCCAGCTCCTCTTCGAGGTGGTCCGACACCGGCGGTTCGAGCACATGAACGTCACCTGGGCGGGGTCGGTGGAGCGCATACAGCGTCTGGGAGCCGCCCTCGGAGACCATCTCGTGTCCGCCGGAGAGGTGGCGGCGTCGGCGACGTCCGACGAGCCCTGGCCCGAGCGCCTGGAGCTGTTGGCTGCCTGGACGGACTATCAGGCCGAGAAGCGCCGTTTGGGCGTGGTCGACTACGCCGACCTGATCTCGGCCGCCTGCCACCTGCTCGACCTCCCCGAGGTCGTCGGCCGGCTCCGCTCGCGCTATTCGGCCGTGCTCCTCGACGAGTATCAGGACACCAACCCCGCCCAGCGCATCATGCTCCAGCGCCTCTTCGGCGACGGCTACCCGGTCGTGGCGGTCGGCGATCCCGACCAGACCATCTACGAATGGCGCGGGGCCACCCCGACCAATTTCGAACGCTTCGGAGACCACTTCCCGAAGGTCGATGGGTCGCCGGCTGACGAACGGGCCCTCACCGTCAACCGGCGCTCGGACCATCGCATCCTGGGAGTCGCCAACGAGATCCGCCGCCAGGCCGGCACCTATGCCAACCCCCTGGTCCCGGTGCCCGACGCCGGGGAGGGCGAGGTCTCGGTCCGCTGGGCGGCCGATGCCCTCGTCGAGGCCGACTGGATCGCCGACGAGCTCGTCAGGCTCCACGAACACGGCGTCCCCTGGTCAGAGATGGCGGTGCTCTTCCGCAAGAACCGCCACATCGCCCAGGTCCACGACACCCTCAGCAACCGCGACATCCCGGTCGAGGTAGCCAACCTCGGCGGTCTGCTCTCCGTCCCCGAGGTGGCCGACGTCCGCGCCTGGATGCGGATAGTCGATGCCCCTGAAGACGGCCCCGCCCTTCTTCGCATCCTCATGGGGGGACGGTTCGGCCTGGGTATGGGAGACCTGGTCCATCTGACGAGATGGGTGGCCACGCAGGACCGGGCGAGCAGCGAGGAGGTCGAGGCGGACCACGAGCAGGTACCCGGCCACACCCTCATCGAGGCACTCGACCATCTCGAAGCCTTACCCTCGCTGGACGGCCGGGCCCGCTCGGCCCTCGAGCGCTTCCGGTTCGAGTATCGCCACCTGCTCGAATACGCCCAGAGCTCCAGCTTGGCCGAGCTGGCCCGAACCATTCTCGACGTCACCGGTGTGTGGCACGACGTCGAGGCGCTGAGCGAGGCGGGCAGGCTGAGCTCGCGACTCAACCTCTATCGCTTCCTCGATCTCACCGAGGAATGGAGCCCCCTGGAAGGGCGCCCGTCGCTCGGCGCCTTCCTCGAGCACCTGCGGGCCATGGAAGAGAACCCGGCCGACGAACTCGACGCCGCCCGGCTGTCAGGCGAGGAAGCTGTCGCCCTCCTCACCGTCCATCGGGCCAAGGGCCTGGAATGGGACGTGGTCTTCGTTCCCTGCGTCACCGACGGCAACTTCCCGAGTCGAGCCAGCGCGTTTCCCAACCCCTACACCGGTCCGCAGTGGCTGCCTCACGAGTGGCGCCTCGACGACCCGCCCGCACTCGACCCGACCATGACCGCCGACGAGGCCAAAGGGGTCCTGCGAGAACACCATCTCCGCCAGGAGTGGCGGACGGCCTACGTGGCCGCGACTCGCGCTCGGAGGCGTCTCTACTTCTCCGGCGCCTATTGGTACGGCGCCCCCGCACCTACCCAGCGGCCCTCGAGGCCCTCGGACCTGTTCGAGTTGGTGGCCGGCCTGGACGGGGTCCGCCATATCGGAACCGATCCCCAGCCCGAGCGCCCCGAGATCCTGCGCCCCGTCGACGGTGTACCCGCCCCCGACCCGATCTTCGAGCAAGGATGGGCAGCCGCCCTTCGCCAGGCCCTGGCGGATCCGGCCGCCGTGACCACCCGGGCTGTCAGCCTCGGCCTGGAGACGCAGGTCGCGGAGCTCATCACGGAATACCAGCAGCGGCTCTTCGACCTGACGACTGTCCCCACCACCGACCGCCCCTTCGCCCAGGCGTCGGTCACAGGTCTTGTCAACTACGCCGCCTGCCCGCGGCGCCACTACTGGACCGAAGTCGACCGCCTTCCCCGCCGGCCGTCCCCGGCGGCGCGCCGTGGCGTCCAGATCCATCGTCAGATCGAGCTGCACAGCCTGGGCCAGGTGCCGCTGACGATGATCGAAGCCGACGACCTCGACACGGTCGATTTGGACGTGACACCCACAGAGGAGGCCGCCGCCGCGAGCACCTCCCCGTTCGACGCGTATCTCGACTCTTCCTACTCAAACCGGCGCCCGCTGCTCGTGGAGGTTCCTTTCCAGTTCGACACCCGGGCCGGACTGGCGGTCCGGGGGCGCATCGACGCCGTCTATCCCGACGACGAGGGCTGGGAGATCGTCGACTTCAAAAGCGGCAGACGCCGACACGAGCCGTGGCTGGGCGTTCAACTCGAGGCGTACGCCGTGGCCGCCGACCGGGTCGACTTCGGGCCGGAACGTCCCGATCACCTGGCCGTAACTTTCGTCTACCTGGGCGGCGGCCTCGACATCGCCCGCCATGACGTCGACCGGGCCTGGGCGGACCGTGCCGAAGAACACGTCGAATCGATCGCCGCCGCCATCATGGGAGAGGACTTCGATCCCGTGCCATCGGCGGCTTGCCTGACGTGCGAGTTCGTTCGCTTCTGTCCGGCGGGGGCGGCCTGGCTTGGCAACAACGGGCCGTGAGCGTCACAGCGAGCCTGATCGTCGGATATCTCACGGGGAGTCTGCCAACGGCCGACCTGCTCGCCCGGCTGCGCGGAGTCGATCTGCGGGCCGCCGGCACCGGCAACCCCGGCGCCAACAACGCCCTCCGGGTCGGCGGCAGGTCATTGGGAGCGGGAGTCCTTTTCGTCGAGATCGTCAAGGGAGCGGCCGCCGTGTGGATCGGACGCCGGATCGGCGAGGACTCGGGAGGAGCTCTGGCGGCGATTGGGGCCACCGTGGGCAACGTCTACAACCCGTGGTTCCGATTCAGGGGAGGAAAGGGGCTGGCCATCACCGGTGGGATCCTCCTCGCCGCCTGGCCGCTGCTGGTGCCGGTGCTGGCCCTCGTGATCGGCGGAGCCGCCGCCATTCTGCGCCGTTCCGGTCCGGCCAGCCTCATCGCCCTGGCGACCTATGTGCTGGTGGCCCTGCTCGGGCTCGTGGCCGACCTGCCGACCGGGTGGGGGCTCGACAGTCCCGGCTGGCTGGCCGTCATGGCGGTCTGCTCCTCGGCGGCCATGGTGCCCAAGCATTGGGTCGACACCGTCAGAGTCCCGGGAGATGATCGGCCGAGGATGGCGTAGCACCGCCCCAGGCTCAGACGAGCCGTCCCCCGGAGGTCTCCAGGATCAGGGTGACGGGCCCGTCGTTGACGAGCTCCACTTCCATCCGCGCTCCGAACCGCCCCGTCCGGACCTCCACTCCGGCCCTCTCGATGGTCTCCGCCACCTTGTCCACCAACGGCTCGGCTAATTCCGGTGGAGCTGCCGCCGTGAACGACGGGCGCCTTCCCCGGCGAGCGTCTCCGTAGAGGGTGAACTGGCTCACCACGAGCACCGAGCCTCCTACGTCCATCACCGACCGATTCATCGCCAGGTCGGCGTCGGGGAAGATACGGAGGCCG
>DATFFO010000038.1:0-2526 GCA_035250025.1 Acidimicrobiia bacterium | reverse complement strand
CAAGAACGCTGAGAGCGGTGGAGTCGACAAACGTGACTCCAGCCATGTCTATGACGATCGGCTCGAGGCCTTCGTTGGCGAGTTCCATGAGCGCGCCACGCAGCTGGGCGACGTTGCCGAAGTCGATCTCACCGTTTAGCGACAGAGTCCTACCGGGTTCCCGCGTTGTGATGTCGACACCGAGCTCGTTTGTCATGGTCCCGCTTTCGGAGCGCATGTGGTCACAAGAACACAGTATTGCCGAACTCGCCGACGCGTCTATCGAGCAGCGGCGCCAAGACGGAGAGCCACGACCACGGCATCGTCGCCGAGGTCGGCGCCGGCGCCCATCTCCTCCAGGAGGCCGTCGCAGATCGCATCGGGAGAATGCTCATGAATGTTGCGCACCGCGCCCGCTAGCCGCTCCATCGACTCTTGCATGTCCTCGTCCCTCTTCTCGACGAGGCCGTCGGTGTAGCCCACCAACAGCGAACCTGCTGCCACGGGGATCGTGACCTCCGAACGGCGAGGATTGAATCCAGCGACGATGGCGGGTGAGCGTCCATCGTCGAGCCATTGAATCGTCCCGTCAGGGTCCACCAGCAGCATCGGCGGATGGCCTGCCGAGGCATAGGTGATCACACGTTCGGCCGTGTCCACGATCGCATAGAAGAGCGTTGCGAAGTCGGTGGCGGTTCGGCCCTGGACATATCTTTCGAGAGAAGACAGGAGCTGGGCGGGTCGATGACCCTCCAACGCAAACGCCGCAGCCGCCGTCCGGAGCTTTCCCATCGCGATCGCCGAATCCAACCCATGTCCGGCGACGTCTCCGATCAAGACGCCGCTGCGTCCATCCGCCAATGTGATCACGTCGTGCCAATCGCCCCCCACCAACATCCCTGCACCGCCGGGAAGGTATCTGGCGGCGATCGTCAAGGAAGGATGTTCGTCCGGAGCGTCGGGAAGGAACGCGGTCTGAAAGCGGTTGGCGATCTCGTGTTCGAGCCTGCGCTCGGCAGCGACGATCCTGGCCCGGGCGCTCGCCTCTACGGCGGCTTGGCTGGCGGCGTCGAACTCATGCGCTTCGGCTGCCACCACGAATCCTGCCGTCGTGAAGACCCAGAGCTCCAACTGCAGGATGATCAGGGCGGAGATCGGCGACTGGCCCGGGAACGACGGTACGTCGCCGATGGCCATGGCGATGGCGACCGTGGATGAGACGGCGAGGGCAGTCATGGCGACCGCCCGGGCGCCGAATGCCACCCCGGCCAGAGTGACACCGATGAGAACCAGGAACAGCAACGACAGGCCCCACCCGATAACGCCCATTGTCAGCAGTCCACATCCGACGATGAGCATGGCACCCCACAACGACGCCACAGATCGTCGGTCGGGACTCGAGTTCCAGACAAGAATGGCTCCCCCGACAAGGACAACCCCCAGGGCATCGCCGAGCCACCATTGTCCGAACTGGGGGATGAAGTCACCCTCTCCCAAGAAATACGAGGGGGCAGAACCTACGGCCGCTCCGACCGCTGGCCCCAGAACCACCGCGCCGACGAAGAACCACCACAGATGCAAAAGTCGCGACAGGTCTACTGACCCGCAGAAGCGCTCGACGATCAGGGCGCCAAGAAGAGGCTCTACGACGTTGGCGGCGACGAACCCGGCGGTGGCTCCCGCCGAGTAGCCCGCGAGTAGATCCATCGACGCCTCGGCGAGACCGGCCGCCAGGAGGACAGCCCACCAGGTGCGCCTCGGGACGCGCAATAGCAGGCCGACTGTGATTCCGGCCGGGATGAAGAAGACGCTGGCCAGTCCCGAAGCCTCGAGCAGGGAGATCGCCAAGCGAGAACCGACGGCATACGACGATGCGGCGAGCACGAAGAGTGCGGCGGTCCCAAGCGGACCGCGCACGGGCCATTGCCACTTCCTATCGGACACCGACGCCTCGTGAACTGTCAGCGACAGACCGCTGGCGAGACCGTCAGAGGCAACTTCACCCACGACACCCACGGGACCTCGATCTCATCGCCGAGGCCCGAAATCTAGTCCGGATGTACTTGGCTTGGTCAGGCCTCGACGTAAGCGGCGAGATGCTCGCCGGTGAGGGTGGAGCGGGCGGCAACGAGGTCGGCGGGTGTGCCCTCGAAGACGATCCGTCCGCCGTCGTGCCCGGCGCCGGGGCCGAGGTCGATGACCCAGTCGGCGTGCGCCATCACAGCCTGGTGGTGCTCGATGACGATGACCGACTTGCCCGACTCGACGAGACGGTCGAGCAGACCGAGCAGCTGTTCGACGTCTGCGAGGTGGAGGCCGGTGGTGGGCTCGTCGAGGATATAGATCTCGCCCTTCTCCGCCATCTCGGCGGCGAGCTTGAGCCGCTGCCGCTCGCCGCCTGACAATGTGGTGAGCGGCTGGCCGAGACTGAGGTAGCCCAGTCCGACATCGGCCAGCCGGTCGAGGATCTTGTGGGCTGCAGGCGTGCGCGCCTCACCTTCCCCGAAGAACACCTCGGCCTCGGTGACCGACATCGCCAGCACCTCG
>DATFFO010000037.1:0-7145 GCA_035250025.1 Acidimicrobiia bacterium | reverse complement strand
GCGCCTTCCAGGATCCAGGGGAGGATGGAGATGTTGGAGAACGAGGCGGAGCGGATCTTGAGCCGGTAGGGACCCTGGCCGCCGTCGGAGACCAGGTAGTAGCCCATCTCGCCCTTGGGGTTCTCGGCGCGGACGTAGGTCTCGCCGGCGGGGACCTTGATCACCTTGGGCACCTTGGCCTGGAGCGGGCCGGAGGGAATCGAGTCGACCGCCTGCTCGACGATGCGGGCCGACTGGCGGATTTCCTGGAGGCGGACGAACCAGCGATCCCAGCAATCGCCGTTGGTGCCGGTGACGATGTCGAAGTCGAACTTGTCGTACGGGAGGTAGTTCTCCACCTTGCGCAGGTCGAAGGGCACACCCGAGGCGCGCAGGTTGGGCCCGGTGACCCCGTAGGCGGCGGCGACCTCGGCCGGGAGAAGCCCGATGCCGCGGGTGCGGGCGACGATGATCTCGTTGTCCGCCACGAGGTCCTCGAGCTGGTCGCAGGCATGGCGGATGTTGGCCATGGCGACCTGCGTCTCGTCGAAGAAGGTCTTGGGGATGTCCTGGATCCACTTGCGGGTCATCGAGCCCGAGCCGTAGGCGGGCTTGAGACCGCCGATGCGGTTGAAGTTGGGATGGAAGCGGCCGCCGGTGACGCCTTCGAGGAGGTCGAGGACCCGTTCCCGCTCGCGTAGGGCGAAGAAGAGCGGGGTGGCCGCCCCCAACTCCAGGGGGTAGGAGGCCATGAAGATCATGTGCGAGCAGATCCGGGCCATCTCGGTGAGGATCGTCCGGATCCACAGAGCCCTGTCGGGCACCTCCAGCTCCATCAGCTTCTCGGCGGCGGTGATGAACGGGATCTCGTTGGCGTAACCCGACACCCAATCGATGCGGTTGACGATCGTGGTGATCTGGGGGTAGTTGCGGACCTCGGCCAGCTTCTCGTAGCCGCGGTGCATGTAGCCGATCACCGGCCGCACATCGAAACAGCGCTCGCCGTCGACTCGGGCCACCAAGCGGAGCACGCCGTGGGTGGACGGGTGCTGGGGCCCGATGTTCAGGGTCATCTCCGGGGTCTCCAGCTCGACCGAGACGGAGACCTCGGCGAGGTGGCGGACGAGGTCCTGGTCCACCGTCACGCCTCCGCCTCCTCCCCTTCGGCGCTCTCGTCGCCTTCGGCGGCCTCGTCGCCTTCGGCAGCCTCGTCATCGGTGCCGGGCATCGCCTCGACGTCGACCTTGCCGGGCCACGGCTTCACCTCGCGGCTGAGGAGGGGGAACGACTTGAGGAGGGGGTAGCCGAGAAAGCCGTCGGGCAGGTAGAGGTGGGTGAGGTTGGGATGGCCGGCGAACTCGATGCCGAACATCTCGTGAGCTTCCCGCTCATGCCAGTTGGCGCCGGCGTAGACCTCGACCAGCGAGTCGATCTTGGGGTCCTGGCGACCGAGGCGGGTGGAGAAGGTGACCCGGCGACCCACGGTGAGGTCGCCGACGGTGGCGAGCAGTTCGAAGTGCTCCTCGTCCAATGTCTCCGTGAGGGGGTCTCCCACGGCGGGCTCGTTGGACCAGTCGATGGCAGAGATGAAGGAGAAGGAGACGAGATCGAACTCGTCGCGGGCCGTGGTGAGGGCAGCCACCCACTGCTCGGGAGCGACGCTCACCTTGATGGTGTCGAAGGTGATCACCGGGGTGCCCCCTACCGCGGCCGCCACCTCGTCGGCGTAGTCGGCCAGGGGGTGGCGGACTTCCTCCTCGACGGCCTCGGTGGACTCCTCGGTGGTCGCCTCAGTGGCCTCCTGGGTGCCTTCGGTCTCAGGCGGGCTGGAGGTCACGCTGGTTCCACTTCTCATGGATGTCTTCGCCCCGGATCTTCTTCTGGAGGACCAGGATGCCCTCGAGGAGCGCCTCGGGGCGGGGCGGGCAGCCGGGGACGTAAACGTCGACGGGGATGACCTGGTCTACCCCCTTGGTCACCGAATACGAATCCCAGTAGGGGCCGCCGCAGTTGGCGCAAGATCCCATCGAGATGACGTACTTGGGCTCGGGCATCTGGTCGTAGAGTCGCTTGATAGACGGCGCCATCTTGTCGGTGACCGTGCCTGCCACGACCATCAGGTCGGCCTGACGGGGAGAGGCGGGGAGAGGGATGATCCCGAAGCGCATCGAGTCGAACCGGGGCCCGGAAGCGGCCATCAACTCGATGGCACAGCAGGCGAGACCGAACTGGAACAGCCACAGCGAGTACTGGCGCGACCAGTTGAGGAGCCACGAGACCGGCTTGGGAACCCCGAACCGCTGGACTACTCCCACCGCAGGACCCCCTTCTTGATCGCAAAGAACAGGCCCTCGACCACGGTCAGGAGGAA
Source organism: Acidimicrobiia bacterium (assembly GCA_035250025.1). GTDB lineage: Bacteria > Actinomycetota > Acidimicrobiia > Spongiisociales > ZC4RG35 > DATFFO01. The sequence goes on along the minus strand of DATFFO010000037.1, from coordinate 4,795 downwards.
GAGGAGGATGGCGATCAAGCCGAACATCCCCGCTTCCTCGGCGACAAGGGCCCACGGGAAGATGAAGGCGGCCTCGACGTCGAAGATGACGAAGAGTAGGCCGAAGATGTAGTAGCGGATGTAGGTCTGCGACCAGCCCGACCCCACCGGGTCCACCCCGCACTCGTAGGTGGTCAGCTTCCCCTTGGTGGGGTTGGAGGGACTGAGCACCGCCGCCACTCCCAGCATCACCATGACCAGGACCACGCCCAGGGCGGCGAAGGCTCCGACCGTCAGATAGTCCTGGAAGTAGGTGGTGATATCCATGTGGTGTCGGGTCGTATGACCAGGCCTGGCGAGTATAGGAATGGGCCGCCGACCGTCGAAGCCGAGGGTAACCAGGCCCATAGAGGGGGCCGGATGTATAGCTGATACCGTCGCTGTGCCATGCGCGCCCCCGATTACACCGGTTCCGGGCTGCTGAATCTCGTGTCCGAGATCGAGTCGCGGATGACCGGCGGCGCCACCCCGGCAGCAGGTCTGGCCAACCCCTCCCTGGTCCCCTCGGCTACCGGCTACGTGATCGTGATGTTCGACGGGATCGGTGCCCGCCAATTGGACCACAATGCCGCCCGGCCCCTGAAGGCGGCGTGTCGTGGCGTACTCGCCGCCGGATTCCCCACCACGACCACAACATCTATGGCGACGATGGTGACGGGGGTCGCCCCCGCTGCCCACGGCATCATCGGGCACCTGATCCACCTCCCCGGCGTCGCCGAGGTCGTCAACGTCCTCAAGTGGGTCACCCCCCAGGGCCAGAGCGTCCTCCATGACTATCCCCGCGTCCTACCCGCACCGAATCTGTGGGAGAGGCTGGCCGCCGCCGGTGTGGAGCCGGTCACCGTGCAACCGGGGGCGTTCTTGGGCTCGCCCCTCAGTCAGATGCTGTACCGCGGATGTCGCTTCGAGCCGGCATGGACCGTCGACGAGATCATCCGGGCGACGCTCGACGTTGCCCGGCCGGGACGGGTCGTGCTGACCTACTTCCCCAGCGTCGACGTAGCCGCCCACGTCTGGGGCCAGACCAGCGGCGACTACACCGAGGCGATGGCAGAGGCCTCAGCGATCTGGGAGTCTCTGGCGGTGGGACTGCCCGACGACATCGGCCTGGTAGGCACGGCCGACCACGGCCACATCGACTACCCCGCCTCGGGCAAGCTGCTGGTGAGAGATCCCGCCTTCGAATCGCTCCGCTTCTTCGGCGACTCCCGGGCCACCTGGGTGTCGGGGCCGGCCGAGCTGACGGCTCGCCTGGCGGAGGAGACGAAGGCTCGGCTCGTCACGCCGTCAGAGTTCAGGCCGTGGCTGGGCCCCGGTCCAGACCACCCAGACCTCGCCGGGCGTCTGCCCGACTTCCTACTCCTCGCCCCGCCGGGTCGGCTGGTGCTCCCCCGTGGCTTCGACAAACGGCTGATCGGCTACCACGGCGGCCTCGAGACGGCCGAGGTCGAAGTCCCGCTACTCGTGCGATGAGGCGGCGGCGACGTAGACGCGCTCGGCGATGAAGCTGCTGAGCCCGACCTGGGCATGGTCGTTGACCCGGACAGTGATGATGCCGTCGGGGGTGCGGGCCGCCACCGCCACCTCGGCGCCGGGTCGGAGTTCGTTGGTGTCGAGAAAGCCCATGATGTCGTCGTCCAGTTCCAGCTCCTCGGAGATGCGTTCCAGGGTCGCTACCTGATCGGTCATGGCAGAGATCGGCTGCACGGGCGGCGGGCGGTAGCCCGCACCCGGGATGGGGTTGCCGTGCGGACAGGTCTTGGGATCTCCCAGGTTGGCCCACATCGCCTTTTCGACGTCGTCGGAGATCGCAAGCTCCCAGACCTCGGCTTCCTCGTGGACCTTGACCCAGGGCATTCCCAGCACCTCGGTGAGAAACCGCTCGGCAAGACGATGGCGGCGCACCACGACCTCGGCTAGATGCTGGCCCTGCTCGGTGAGAGTCACCTGCTCGCCCAGGCGCACCAGCCCCTCCGACTCCATGCGCTTCATCATCTCCGAGACTGACGGCCGGGTCACCCCGAGCCAGTCGGCGATGCGGGCCTGGATGACGGGAAGGTCTGCCTCGTGGAGCTCGTATATGGCGGCGACGTACTCGCGATACTTGGTCCGGTGGGTGGTGTCGCTCACGGGGCGGGCATGGTAGGGCTCCCATTCCAGGGCGGAGATTAGGGTTACCTAACCGATGTCGTAAGGCGAATTTGCACTACGTCCGTAGTTGTATCTAGCTTGGACGACTCTTCCCCCGAAAGGAACCTGCGCGTGCGAAGATTGCCCGCTCTCCTCATGGTCCTGGCTCTCGCCGCCTGCGGCGGCGACGGATCATCGTCGACGACAGCACAGACCGATACGAGTGGCGGCCCGGTTACCACCGGCGCCTCCGACACTACGTCGGCCACCGAGGGGCTGGTGCTCTACTCGGGCCGGAACGAGGACTTCGTGCAACCGGTCGTCGACGCCTTCACGGCCGACACGGGAATCGAGGTCGAGGTGCGCTACGCCGGGACCGGGGAGCTGGCGACGACGATCGTGGCCGAAGGCGACGCCACCCCCGCCGACGTCTTCTGGGCCCAGGACCCCGCCTTCATCGGCGGCCTCGCCAAGCAGGGTTTGTTGACCGAGCTACCCGACGACGTGCTGTCGCTGGTGCCCGAGCGCTTCGCCGACGCCAACGGCCACTGGGTGGGGATCACCGGCCGCAGCCGGGTGTTCGTCCACAACACCGACCTCGTGAGCGATGATGAGCTGCCCGCCAGCATCTGGGAGCTCACCGAGCCCGAATGGGCAGGGCGCCTGGGCGTCGCCCCCACCAACGGCTCCTTCGTGGCCTTCGTCACCGGCATGATCCTGGCAGAGGGCGAGGAGCAGACGGCGGAGTGGCTCGAGGGAATCGCCGCCAACGACCCGACGATCTTCGACGGCAACGGACCGATCGTCGATGCCGTGGTGGCAGGCGACCTCGACGCCGGCCTCGTCAACCACTACTACCTGCTGCAGCGGATTGCCGAGCTGGGTGAGGTTCCGGCGGCCAACCACTTCTTCCCCGACGGGGATCCGGGTGGCCTCGTCATGGCCACCGGCGCCGGAATCCTCGGCGTCTCGGACCAGCAGGAGGCGGCCGCCGACCTCATCCGATACCTCCTTTCCGAGGAGTCACAGGCGCATTTCTTATCGCTGTTCGAGTACCCGCTGATCGAGGGAGCGGGGACTCCAGAGGGTCAGGTACCGCTGGCCGATCTGCCCGTTCTCGACATCAGTCTCACCGACACCGCCGACACCCTCGACCCCGCCCTGGCCCTCATCGCGGAGGCCGGCTTGAGCTGATGGCCGCCCTGGCCCCTCCGGTCGCACCAACGGCAGTCGAGCCCTCCCCCCGCCAGGGGCGGAGGGCTCCGGCCGTGTTGTGGGTCCTGGGTGTGCTGGTCGTGGTCCCCGCCCTAGTCCCCATCGGCTTCCTGGTGTGGTCCGTCATCCGGCCCGGCGGCATCGATGCCGGAGGGATCGCTCCGGGACGGCTGGCAGAACTGCTCGGGTCGACGGCCTTGCTCGTAGCCTCGGTCACGGTGACGGCGCTCGTCGTGGGAACCACCACCGCCTGGCTAACCACCCGCACCGACCTCAGAGGATCACGGACCTGGTCCACCCTGGTGTCGCTGCCGCTGGTGATCCCGTCATATGTCGGCGCCTTGGCCATGCTGGGATCGTCCGGCAACGCCGGGCTCATCTCCGAAGCACTCCGGGCGGTCGGGCTGTCGGCTCTACCCGTCTTCTCCGGCTTCTGGGCAGCGTGGGCAGCCCTCAGCTTGTGGAACTTCAGCTACGTCCATCTCCTCGCCGTCCCGGCGCTGCGACGCATGGATCCGGCCCTCGAGGAAGCCGCCCGGGGATTGGGGGCGTCACGGTGGCGGACCGTGACGACGGTGGTGGTGCCCCAACTCCGACCCGCCCTGCTGGGGGCGTCGCTGCTCGTCGGCCTCTACGTCCTCTCCGACTTCGGGGCTGTCTCCGTGCTGCGTTACGAGACGTTCACCCGGGCGATCTACACCCAGTTCCGGGGCCGGCTCGACCCCACCCCTGCCCTGTTCCTGTCCGGGATCCTCGTCATCATCGCCCTGCTCCTGGTCTTCGCCCAACAGCGCGCCCGGGGGCGGGCCAGCCTCCACTCCGACCGCCCACCCCGCCGGGCGGCGGTCACCACCCTTGCCGGATGGCGCCGACTGTCGGCATACGGCTTTCTGACGACCGTGGTGGGCGGCGCACTGGTGCTCCCCCTCCTCACCCTCGGCTGGTGGGCCGTCCGGGGCGCGGCATTGGGCAACGAAGCCGGCACCGTGGGAACAGAGCTCATACGGTCCGCCTCGGTTTCGCTGGTCGCCGCCGTGGTGACGGTGACGGCCGCCGTCCCGCTCGCCATCCTCACCGTTCGCTACCGCAACCGCCGCACCGCCGCCCTGGAGTCGGCGGCGTGGGCGACCTACTCCCTCCCCCATCTGGCCGTGGGCCTGGGCTTCCTGGTGCTGGCTGTCCGGGTGGCGCCGGGCATCTACCAGACCCTTGTCCTCCTCGTGATCGCCTACGTTGCGATGTTCATGTCCCAGGCAATGACCGCGATTCAGAGCGGGCTCTCCCAGGTCGGCCCCAACCTGGAGGCGGCCAGCCGCAGCCTGGGCATGGGGCAACTGGCCACGCTGCGCCGCATCACCCTGCCGTTGGTCAGGCACTCCATGGTCGCTGGAGGCGGCCTCGTATTCCTCAC
>DATFFO010000036.1:0-6960 GCA_035250025.1 Acidimicrobiia bacterium | reverse complement strand
TCGGGTCGGCAAGGCGTCCGGTGCTCTCAGCATCAGCACAGCCGCCGACGCCGATGAGCGGGCGCTGCTGTGGAAAGGCCGCAAATCCGCCTTCGGGGCGGTGGCCCAGGCGGCGCCGGACTATTACCTCCACGACACGGTTGTGCCCCGCACCCGGCTGGCAGAGACGATGGCCCAGGTCTACGACGTGGCCGAGCGCTACGACCTCGTGATGATGAACGTGTTCCACGCCGGAGACGGCAACCTCCATCCTCTCATCGCCTACGACTCTGCCGACGAAGAGGAGCGGGGGCGGGTCATCGCCGCCGCCGAGGAGATGGTGCGACTGTGTGTCCGCAACGGAGGCACATTGTCGGGCGAGCACGGCATCGGCCTGGAGAAGCGCGACCTGATGCCAATGGTGTTCACCCGCGAGGACCTCGACGCTCAGGCGCGGCTCAAGGAGTGCTTCGATCCCGGTGATCTCTTCAACCCGAGCAAGGTTCTACCCCAGGGCTCGCGTTGCTTCGACCTCGGTGGACGTCCCCTTCCCGAGGGAATCTGGGTATGACCGCCCCGGGGCCGGCTCTCGCCGCCGAGTTCCCCCCCGATGTCGAGACGGTGGCCCCGGCCCAGGAGGGAGAACTTGCCGAGATCCTCTCCCGGGCCACGGCCGAGAAGCGCAGCGTCGCCATCTGGGGTGGCGGGACCCACCGGGCGATGGGCCACGAACCTGTGGTCGATCTGGTGGTGTCGACTGCCCGGATGAGCGGAGTCGAGGATTGGGAGCCCGACGACCTGACCGTTGTCGTCGGGGCCGGTACCCCGGTGGCCGAACTGGAGGCTCTCCTGGCCGGCGGCGGCCAGACCGCCGTCCTGCCAGAGCTCGCCGGGCAATCCACGGTGGGTGGAGCGGTGGCAACTGCCACCTCTGGCTATCGCCGCTTGCGATATGGCCCGACGCGAGATCGGCTCCTGGAAGTCCGGGCCGTCACAGGCGACGGACGGGTTGTCAAGGGAGGCGGGCGGGTCGTGAAGAATGTCTCCGGGTACGACCTCCCGCGGCTGTACACCGGTTCATTCGGATCGCTGGGAGTCATCACGTCGGTGTGCCTCAAGCTGTGGCCGCTGACCGAGTCGTCTGCCACCGTCACCGTGGCCGAAGCCCGTGCCGCCGACTCGGTCCATCGGCCGCTGGCCGTCCTGCAGACACCAAGGGAGGTCACGGTCCTCGTGGCCGGCACCCGTCCCGAGGTCGAGGATCAGGTGCGGCGCCTGGGAGGCGACGCCGCCCCCGGCCTGTCCTATCCGGGACCTGTCGACGGGCACTCTGCATGGTCACTTCGGGTTCCCCCGTCTCATACCGCCGCAGCTGTCGACCGGTTGCATCCGGACGCCGACCACATCGCCCAGCACGGGATCGGTGAGGTCACGTTCGGGGTGGCCTCCGCCTTCGACGTGACCGGCCTGCGACAGTGGGCGGAGAGTCTGGGAGGAGCGGTAGTGCGGCTTCGCGGCGCCCCGGGGGCCGACCCATGGGGTACCCCGCCCCCCGGTATCGAGCTGTCGCGACGGGTGGTAGCGGCCTTCGACCCGGGCCGGGTGCTCGAGCCGGGCCGGCTTCCCGGGGGCATCTAATGAGGCACCGCTGATGGCGTGGGTGACAGACATCCATCCGACTGGCTCGGAACTGGCCGCGTGTGTCCAATGCGGCCTCTGTCTGCCCCATTGCCCTACCTACCGCCTGACCGGGCTCGACACCGCCTCGCCCCGCGGGCGGCTGATGGCCATGAGTGCGGTGGCCGACGGCACCCTCCCGGCGGACGACAGCTTCGCCGACATCATGGGGTTCTGCCTCCAATGCCGCGCCTGCGAGGCCGTCTGCCCCAGCCTCGTCCCGTTCGGCCGGGCGATGGAAGGCGCTCGCGCCGAGGTCGCGGCTCAAGTTCCCGACAGAGCCCGTCCGATCCGCCATCTCCTGCTCGGCCGCGGTCTGGGCACACCGTGGGCCATGCGACTGGCCACCCTGGGCATGCGGATGATTCGCCGCCTCGGACTTGCCCGGATCCTTCCCGCTCCGTTGGCCGGCCCGTTGGGCGGGGTCAGGCCGCTGGAAAGGCGGCCCGCCCTGCGCGGCAGGACCTTTGGCACCAACCAGATCGGCAAGGCGGCCCTCCTGGCCGGATGTGTCATGGAGCCATGGTTCGGCGGGGTGCAGGAGGCCACGATCGAGCTGCTGGTCGAGGCAGGCTACGAGGTCACCGTTCCCCCTGGCCAGACGTGCTGCGGTGCCCTGGCAGCCCACGACGGTGCCGCCGCCGAGGCCCGTCGCCTGGCCAGGCGAAACCTGGCCGCCTTCGAGGATGCCGATGTCGTGGTGGTCACTGCCGCCGGCTGTTCCGCCCACATGGTCGAGTACGAAAACTGGGTCGAGGGCGGCGAGACCCTGGGCAGGCGCTCCCGCGACGTCACCCTGGTCGTCTCCGACCTCATCGAGCGAGGACGGCTGCCGACCCTGCCGCCGGGGAGGGGCATCGTCGCGGTCCAGGATCCCTGTCATCTCCGCCACGCCCAGCGCCAGACCAGGGGTTCGCGCCTCATCGTCGAGGCGGCCGGGTACACCCCGGTCGATGTCGATCCGTCGGGGATGTGCTGTGGGGCCGCCGGCATCTACTCGTTGCGTCACCCCGAGGCGTCCGCCCGACTGGGCCGCAACAAGGCCGTCGAGGTCGCCGCCACCGGGTCGACGCTCGTCGTCTCGGCCAACCCCGGTTGCGAGATGCAGCTCCGCCAGCACGTCGACGACTGGTACGAGATCGTCCACCCGGTAGAGCTCTATCGCCGCGCCTTGGGATGAGGACGAGGCGGCCACGGGCTCGGCTTGTCGAACGGAGAGCCGCGACCGGAGGGAGCATCTAAGGTTCGGGCCGATGACTGCCCAGCCGGAAGCAGCCCCGTCGAACCTGCGCCATTACGTGGGCCTGAGTCTGGCGGCGGCGGGCACGATGCTCGACGTCGCCCTGGTCGTGCTGGGCAGCCTGTTGCTCGGTCTTGCTGCCGCCGTGTTCCTCGACGGCTTCGAGCTGGTCGAGATCGGCCTCGACCTGACCACCGGGGCGATGCTCGGCTCGGGCCTGGTCATCGCCATCGTGGGTGGCTTCGCCCTCGGGGTGGCGTCCGAGGGCCCCCTCGGGCGTGGCCGCCGCCGGTACGATTACTCGGAGGTTGAGATCCTGGTGGCAAGGATCGTGGCCTCGGTTCTCGTCGGGTTGCTCATCATGTTCGTGCGCGGCTACCTGGTTGATGCGGTGGCTGAGCTGCCTACGCCGTTCCGGGTCGGTGTCGACGCCATGCGCGCCGTGGGGCTGGCGGGGGTGACCGCGGTCCCGCTGCTGGCGGTTCCGCTGGCGTGGTGGGTGCGGTCGGGGGCATTCGGAGCGGCCTCCGCGGCCGACGGTGACATACCGGTGCTCTACTTCGTGTGGGCCGTCGCCACCATGTTCTTCATGTGATCGCCTTCTCGTAGATCCTGCTCGGGTGGACGATCGTGAACGCCAGCCGGTTGAGGGCGTCGAGCACCCAATCGATCTTCACCACCGGCAGCGAGATGGTGGTGGCGTCGGTTCGACCGGCGAGTTCCACCACCGCTCCGAGCAGGCGGTCCACGTCCTCGGGGCCGCACATGAGCCACCGGACGTCGAGGTAGTCGTCCTCCGTCTGGGTCAGTACCCATCCCGCCGGGCTCGCCCAAAGATTCCCTTCCCTCAGATCTTCCACGATCAGGCCTCGCCACGCCCACGACTCGGTGGCGAACATCCCCCGTGTCGCGCGGCCGATGTCGCTCGTCGACCAGGCCATGAAGGCGAGGTCGGCCTCGCCACGCGGGGATCGTTCGAGGCGTTCGGCGCGGGGAGTCCGGGGGAATCCGTTGGCGTCGGGGGGGAGGCGGGTCGACCGTTCGGCGTTGACCACCTCCAGGACGCGTCGATATCCAATCCGTACCACCTGGTTTTCTGCCGCCTCGTTGCCGATCTCGATCTGCAGCCGGCACACGACCCCGCCTCTGGCCGCCACCCATTCCACGCACCAGTCGTTCAACGACGAACCCAGACCGAGACGACGGTGGTCGGGATGTACGCGCGCCGCCGACAACCAGCCCTCCCTTGGTCCCAGCATCCGGACGCGGGCCACCGCGATCGGGAGGTCTTCCTCGTCGACGGCAACGGCGACGACAGCGTCGGCCTCATTCAGCCAGTCGGGGAATTCGTCGCTGACGTAGTCGCCCCACGAGAACGTGTTCGTGGTGAACAGGGCGATGGCGGCGGAGTCGTCGAGCCGGGCCTCCCGTATCGACACCCGGCTCACATCCGCTCCGGAACTTCGATCCCGAGCAGGTCGAGCAGCAGCACCAGGCTGTCGAGCGTGACCCGGGAGATCGTCAGCCAGCTCGCCTGACGGGCGGGATCTTCCTCGGAGAGGATGTGACAGGCGTCGTAGAAGCGGTTGAAGGTGCCGGCCAGGTCGAAGGCGTACTCGGCGATGTGGTTGGGGGCCCGAAGGTCGGCTGCCCTCTGCACCGCTTCCGGCAGGCGCAGCAACTGGAGGGCCAGCATTCGCTCCGGCTCCACGATCGGGGGCTGGACCGGGCCGGCCGAGAGCCCTGCCGCCTTCGCCCGGCGCAGCACCGATCGGATCCGCACGGCGGCGTATTGGAGGTAGGGACCGGTCTTGCCCTCGAACGAGGAGAAGCGGTCGATGTCGAAGATGTAGTCGGAGGACCGGTTCGCCTGGAGGTCGGCGAACTTGAGGGCGGCGATGCCGACCATGTGGGCGATGCCGGCCCGTTCCTGATCGGAATAGTCGGCGGCGATGTTCGCCTCCTCCAGGCGTTTGATGGCGGCATCCTCTACCAGTTGGATCAGGTCGCGGAGCGACACCACGCCGCCTTCACGGGTCTTGAACGGCCTGCCGTCGGGTCCGTTCATGGTGCCGAAGTCGATGTGCTCGGCCCGCATCTCGCCCATCACTCCGCCTTTCTCGGCAGCCCGGAAGACCTGGAGGAAGTGGTCGGCCTGGCGGGCGTCGACCACGTAGAGCGCCAGGTCCACCTCCAGATCCCGCGCCCGGTGCCAAACGGTGGCCAGGTCGGTGGTGGAGTAGAGATAGCCGCCTCGGGAGGTGACGAGCAGGAGCGGGGGGATCTCGCGGTTGTCCTGGGGACGTTCCACCCGAACGATGATCGCCCCGTCCGACTCCTCCGCCGTTCCATTGTCCTGGAGGACTTCCACCAGAGGCCCCAGCAGGTCGGCCACGTCCGACTCGCCGTACCAAGTGTCGAAGTCCACCCCGAGGTCCGAGAAGTTCTCCTTCTGTGCCACGAGGGAGACGGCACGCATGTGCTCCCACAGGGCCAGGTAGCCGGGTCGCTTCTGCTGGAGCTCGACGGTGGCGGCTCGGGCGGCGTCGGCGAAGTCGGCATCTTCCTTGGCCCGGGCGTCGGCTGTGGGATAGATCTCCTGGAGATCGTCCAGCGTCACCGGCGCCTCCTCGGGATACGGCCCTGAGAATTCCGGGTCGAAGTAGGGCCAGTCCGGATGACGAAGTCCCAGCTCGGCGATGACAAGGCCCATCTGCAGGCCCCAGTCGCCGAAATGGGGGTCGCGGATGACGCGGTGGCCGATCAACGAGAAAAGACGGGCGATGCTGTCGCCGATGATGGTGGCGCGTAGGTGGCCGACATGCATGGCCTTGGCCACGTTCGGCCCGGCGTAGTCGACGACCACCGTGAGACTGTCGGTGGCCGGCGATACCCCGAGCCGATCGTCGGCGGCCGTCGATCCGAGCCACTCGGCGAGGGCGGCGTCGGAGAGGCTGAGGTTGATGAACCCGGGACCCGCCACCTCGACCTTGGCGAGCTCGGGGACGGCCTTCAGACGGCCGGCGATCTCCTCGGCGATCTCCCGCGGGGCACGCCCCGCCGCCTTGGCCGCCGCCATGGCACCATTGCACTGGTACTGCGCCAGTTCCGGCCGTTGGGAGACGACCACCGCCCCGAGACCCGGGTCGAGGCCCAGATCGGCGAAGGCCGCGCCCACCAACTCGGAGAGATGCGAGGCAAGAGACATGTGCCCCTCAGGTTAGGAACAGCTCCTGTCCCCCTGAGCGCCGGCCACCCTTTGTTCCCCTGAGCAAGCGAAGGGGAAGGGGCCCCCGCCGGCGGAGCCGGTGGGGTAGAGGGCTTTCGTTCCCAACCCGAGGGCCCCCTGACTCATTCTTCGGTTGTCGGTCGGTCACCGAGGAACGGGACAACCGTTTCGGTATGACGCCGCTGGGGCATCATCTGCGACCGAGGAGGTAACGATGACCTGTGCTCACGAGCAGTGCACTTGCGCCGTCGAGGGATCGACGCACTGCAGCGACTACTGCGAACAGCAGATGTCCGGCGGCGGCGGGGGCGAGCCCTGCCAATGCGGCCATCCCGACTGCATCGGCACGCCGGGTTAATAGGCGAGGAGTTCCCGGGCGCGGGTGACGATGCCCTCGACGGTGGGATAGGTCTGGTCCTCGAGTTCCGAGGCATAGGGCATGGCGGGGAGATCCCCGAGGGCGTAACGCCGCACCGGAGCGTCGAGGGCATCGAAGGCCTTGTCGGCGATCTGGGCGGCCAGCTCGGCGCCTTAGCCGACGAACTCGTTGTCCTCGTGGACGATCAGGACCCGCGAGGTCTTGCGCACCGAGGCTTCGACCGTCGGCCAGTCGAGCGGTTTGAGCGTGCGCAGGTCGATGATCTCGGCGTCGATACCGTCTGCGGCCAGGATCTCGCCCGCCTCCAGGGAGAAGTGGGCCATGGCTCCGTAGGTGAGAATCGTGAGGGCGTTTCCCTGACGGCGGATGGCGGCGCGGCCGATGGGAACCCGCCACTCTCCCTCCGGGTACGGTCCCTTGCCGAGGCGGTAGAGCTTTTTGGGCTCGAGGAAGATC